>JBGPGJ010000247.1:0-4014 GCA_041483795.1 Sulfurifustaceae bacterium | reverse complement strand
TCCGTCGTCGTGGATTATTCGACGCCTCGCGTCTTCGTTTTCGCGTATGGCCGGCCGATTGCGACCTCAACCTGCATATGAATAACGGTCGCTACCTTACGCTGATGGATCTGGGGCGTATGCATCTGCTCGCGCAAATTGGCTTGTTGCGTTCGATTCTGCGGCGGCGCTGGCGGCCGGTGTTGACGGCGGCGGAAATCAACTATATCCGGGCGCTTA
The DNA here is from genome assembly GCA_041483795.1 of Sulfurifustaceae bacterium. Lineage (GTDB taxonomy): Bacteria > Pseudomonadota > Gammaproteobacteria > Acidiferrobacterales > Sulfurifustaceae > JAHFQD01. The sequence goes on along the minus strand of JBGPGJ010000247.1, from coordinate 3,795 downwards.
ATCCGCTGCGGCGGTTTACGTTGGTCACGCGATTACTCACGTGGGACGATAAATATTTTTTTCTCGAGCAGCGATTCAAGCGCGACGGCACGCTTTGCGCTATCGCGATGGTGAAGGGTCTGTTTCTCGCGCGGCGCAATCGGATTGCACCATCCGAATTGGTCGCGGTACTTGGAATTGAAACGCGCTCGCCGGAAATGCCGGCAGTGATTCGGCATTGGAACGGCCTTACGGCGCTCAAGAAGGAGCACAGCGCGAACCGTTGAGCGGGACGCCCGTTATCGCCATTGGCATACCGTTGTTCGGGCGGTAACACGACAGATATGGGTGCAGGGACTAATCTCGTCCCAAATTCAATTGATATCGCGCTGCCCGAAAGCGACCGGCGTAGACGCGAATCAAAGATAGGAGCCCGGTAGAGAACATCAAGACATATTTTGGGAGAAGAAACATGAAGAACGTCTTTTTTGCGGACCGATGGATTGCGGTCGTACTCGTGGCATCGTTTATCGGCTGCGTATTCACCGATGCGGCACGCGCGAGTCCCGACGATGACCGCCGCGCCAAGCAGGCGGTACCGGTGAGCGGTAAGGCGCTGCTCTACATCTATCGCAAGCAGGACGACAACGCGTTAGTAACCACTATCACGTTGAACGGTCGGGAGGTGGCCCGTCTCGAGCCGCAGACCTTCGGGTTATGGAACGTTGCGTCCGGGCGTAACGAGATACGCGCCGATGGCAAGACGCTCGCGCTGCAATGCGAACCTGGGCGTATTTACTTTGTCGAGTTGACGTACTTGACCGTCGGCGGCGTCGCATTGCGTCAGGTTTCCTACGCCACCGGGCGCACGCAAACCCATCAAGCGCGGCTCGCGGGTTCGTCACCGAGCGGCTCGACTACTGCCAAGTCCACACCCGCCGCCGCCGCTCCCGCGCGGGCGCAGCGCGACAATTTCGTACTGGCGTTAAAACTCGGATCGTTCAAGCTGGCCGACGACTCCCAGACGATTATCAGCGCCCAGCGTTTTGACAGTTCTGTGTCCTCGCTCTACGCCGTCGAAGGCGAGGGATTTATTAACGATAACTTGTCCATCGGCGGTGAGTATCTTCATTACTCCAGCGCATTCACGGCTGTTGCCAGCGGCGACCCAGGTAAGATGACAGCAACGGTCTATTTGGTCAACGCCAAGTATTATTTTGGTTCCAGCGGCAACCCGTGGCGACCTTATGTCGGCGCTGGCTTGGGTGCAGCGGTCGCTAGCTTCGATGGCGCGCTTACCGGCGATACCGGCGGAGTTGCTGTGCAAGCGTTCGCCGGTATGCAGTGGCGCTGGCAGTGGTTCGGTCTGCGCGCAGAGTACAAATTTCTCAAGGCCGACACCGAAGGCACAAACGCCGTTGGCGGCACGGAAAAAATGGATGCCTCCGGCAGCGGCTTCTTCCTCGGAGCGAGTTTCCACTTCTGATAGCTCTCATTAGGCGGCGGCCGGGCGCGGGACTAGAATACCAGCCGACTATTCCCGTACCCTGTTGTCGCGCACATGAGACGCAAACCGGTCGTTACTGGCACCGAAACTATCGCGCGTACGCGCCTGTTTCACGTCGAGCAAGTGGAGCTGCGGTTCTCCAACGGGCGCGAGGTGCGCTACGAGCGTCTGCGCAGCCGATCGGCCGGCGCGGTGCTGGTGGTGCCGCTGCTCGATCCCGCGACCGTACTGCTCATTCGCGAGTACGCCGCCGGCGTCGAGCGCTACGAGCTGGCGCTGCCCAAGGGGCGCGTCGAGCAGGGCGAGAACATCGAGGAGGCGGCGAACCGTGAGATTCGCGAGGAGACAGGCTACGGCGCACGCCGGTTGACGTTAGTCAAATCCATGACCTTGGACCCGGGTTATTTCAGTCACGCCACGCAAATCGTACTCGCCGAAGATCTTTACCCCGACCGTCTCGAGGGCGACGAACCCGAGGCGATCGAAGTGGTGCCGTGGCCGCTGAGCAATATTGCAGAGTTGGTTGAGTTGGAGGAGTGCACGGAGGCGCGCTCGATCGCCGCGCTTTATTTGGTGCGCGAACGACTACTTGGACGATGAAGGATAGGGTATGGAAGATCCTTGTCGCTATCTGGACGACGTGTGCGCTATCGCGGTCGAGGCCGGCCGCCGGATTCTGCAGGTGTACCAGAGCGATATCAGCGTCACGTACAAGGACGACGACTCGCCGCTGACCGAGGCCGATCGCCTTGCCCATGAGTTGATCGTTGCGCGCCTGCGCACGCTGGTCCCCACGCTACCGGTGTTGTCGGAGGAGTCGGCGTCGGTGGACTACGCCGCGCGCGCCGGCTGGAAACACTTCTGGCTCGTGGACCCGCTCGACGGCACAAAGGAATTCATCTCGCGCAACGGCGAGTTCACCGTGAACATTGCGCTGATCGAGACGGGTCGCCCGGTGCTCGGCGTGGTGCACGTGCCCGTGCGCGGCGAGACGTACTTCGCCTGCCGCGGGAGGGGCGCGTTGCTACAGAAGTTGGGGCGTCAACCCGAACCGATCCATACGCGGCGCTTCGCGGGTCGCCGCCCAATCGTGGTTGCAAGCCGCTCACACGCCGGCAAAGAAACAACAGCGTTTCTCCAGAGTCTTGGCGAGCATGACGTAGTGAGCATGGGATCGAGCCTGAAGTTTTGTCTGGTGGCCGCAGGTAGGGCCGACGTTTATCCCCGTCTCGGCCCGACCATGGAATGGGATACCGCCGCCGCGCAATGCGTGGTCGAGGAGGCGGGCGGACGTGTGGTGGACGTCCGAAATCGTTCGCTCACCTATAACAAGGCCGACCTGCATAATCCCTGGTTCATCGTCAGCGGAACCGGTGATTATGATTGGAGCCGCCACCTGCCCACGTCTGGCACAATCCGGCAAACAACTTAACCCAGGGGGAATAATGACGTCGTTTATAAATAAAGTTATCCGGCGTTTTAAGGGCAGCTCGTCGAGAACCTTCATTCTGTATCCGCTAATTACCGTCGCGTGGGAGTTGTTGCTCGATAAAGGGAGTTTGCGTTTTGAGCCGCTGTTTCTGCCCATCATGGTGTGGGGTTATTTGCAGTACCGCCTATGCGGCCAGTACCGCATCAAACGCGGCGGCGGCGGGCCCGGGATGGATACGCCGCCTGTACGGCTGGTGACCACCGGTCCGTTCGCCTACATGCGTAATTCCATGTACTTGGGGCACATTATTTTCTTGACCGGGTTGGCGCTGACGCTGAATTCGTTATTCGCAGCATTGCTCACCGCGGCTACCGCCGTCTGGTTCCACTTTCGAGTCTTACGCGACGAGCAGAGATTAGTCCAGCGCTTTGGGGAACCCTATGTTGCGTATCTGGGGAAAGTGAAGCGTTGGTTGCCGGGTCTGTTCTGAAGGCACCTCCGTTCGCGTGACGCGAACGGTTGAGGGTCGCAATCCCCTTAATAAAGGCCAGAAGGTCTATCCGTGACGAACCGGGCGTCGCTTTATCTGTGCCTCGATCAGGGTGGGCACGCAAGCCGTGCGCTCGTCCTAGACGGGCAGGGAGCGGTGCTCGCGCGCGCGGTGCGCGAGGTGGCGACGCAACATCCGGCAGCGGATTGCGTCGAGCAGGACCCGGAAGAGGTCGTTGTCTCACTTATCGAAGCGGCGCGCGAAACGGTGGCCGCGCTCGGGCCGCGCGCCGCCGAACTATCGACCGCCGGGCTCGCGGTACAGCGTTCGAGTATCGTCTGTTGGGATCGCGAAACGGGACGGGCGCTTTCACCTGTCATCTCGTGG
>JBGPGJ010000246.1:0-4029 GCA_041483795.1 Sulfurifustaceae bacterium | reverse complement strand
TACCCCGGCTTTCAGCCCAGGGTGCAACAAAACTCGTTGCACCCGTTCGCCGGGGCGACGATACGTTAAGTATCTTCGCCACTACCCCGGCTCACCCTTGATGTCGCGCATCGCATCGCTAATAATCCGCAACCCGTCACCGCGCCGCAGTATCCGTGACCACAAGCCTGCGTTTTACCATCACGATCCCGGCGGATCATCCGTCGTTGCCGGGGCACTTCCCCGGTCGTCCCGTCGTCCCCGGTGCGGTGATTCTGGCGGAGGTTGTCCATGCTGCCACCCAGGCCCTCGGCGGCGGCACGCGCATCGCCGGTTTCCCGTCCGTCAAATTCATGGACCCAATGCTGCCCGAACAACGTTGCGAGTTGACCCTCACCGACCATGGCGCCGGGACCGCCGCGTTCGAGCTGACGCACAACACCCGGCGCGTGGCGAGCGGCAACCTGCGCTACGAACGACCTTCGGCTACACCATGATGCAACCCGAGTGGCTTCGATATCGCGAGCGCGGCAGCATCTTTGCCTACCGCTTGATAGCATGGATCGCACGCGCCCTCGGCCGGCGTCTGACGCGACTGTTGTTGTATCCGATCTGTCTTTACTACATGCTGGTGTCACGCACCACCGCGCGCGCCTCGCGCCAATATCTGGAGAAAGTACTTGGACGCACGCCGACTTGGCGTGAGATCTTCCGCCACCACTATTACTTTGCCGCCACGCTGCTCGACCGCGTATACCTATTCACCGGACGCGCGGATACCTTCGACATTCAGTACCTCCGACCCGAAGCGATGCATCAATACCCCAACGAGGGCCGCGGCTGTCTGATGCTGAGCGCGCACATGGGCAGCCACGAACTCGCACGCGTCTACGGGCTACGCCGCCGGGTAATTATCAACACGATGATGTACGAGGACAACGCGCAAAAAATCGGTATCGTCACCGAGAGTCTCGATCCCGAACGTGATCGGCGTATCATCCCCATCGGACCGATCGAGTCGCTCATCGCCGCTAAAGAACGTCTAGACCGTGGCGAGGTCGTCGGCATTCTCGCCGACCGCGTGGTGTCGGACGAGCGACTGGTGCGGGTACGTTTTTTCGGACAGGAGGCGTCGTTCCCGGCCGGCCCGTTTCTTGTCGCCGCGGCACTCAAGGTGCCGGTCGTGTTGTTCGTGTCGCTGTACCGCGGCGGCAACCGCTATGAACTGTACTTCGAGCCGTTGGCCGAACAAATCACACTTAACCGGCACGACCCCACGGATTTGGAGCAGTGGGTACAACGCTACGCCGAACGGCTGGAGTATTATTGTCGGCTCGAACCGTACAGCTGGTTCAACTTTTACGACTTCTGGGGCGATGCCGCAATGGAACCGCCCGCCACCCATCCGACTCGGGCGGCCTGACGACCATGCAGCGCATACCGATTGCCGTCCTGGCTCTACTGCTCACCACCCTCGCCGCGGCACAGGAAACGCCGCCCGCCACTTGGGGTCTTGAGCAGCTCATGCAACAACGCGCGCAGGTAAAAAACGGACGCGCTAGTTTCGTCGAGATTCGCAAAATGCTGTCGGCCGAGACGACTACGACTTCGAACGGCGTATTGATCTACGAGGCGCCGGATCGGATCGAGCGCCGGACGTTAAAACCGCTGGTGGAGCGCTCCGTGGTTCAAGGCGACCGACTCACGCTCGATATGGAAACCGCCTCGGGGCAACACACGCGCCGCGAGTTCGCATTGGCCGATATTCCCGGATTACGGCCGTTCTTCACGGCCCTGCGCGCCACGCTCGCTGGCGATCTAGCGGCGTTACAACGGAGTTTCGAGGTCTCGTTCGACGGTGACGAAAACGACTGGCGGCTGAAACTCATCCCGCGCGAACGTGCCGACCGACATGTGCGCGAGATTCTGGTCTCGGGGCGCACGCTGGAAATTCTCACCATCGAGGTAGTAGAGGGAAATGGCGATTCCTCGCGCACAACACTCAATCCTGAAGCGCCCGAACCGCCGGCGCCGCCGCCCGCGACACCCGCTCCGGACGCCGGAAATTGACCGGCGCAACCATCTTTGGCACGCTGGTTAACCCGACAATTATTACTTAAGTGTTCCCTCTCGCTCTGACTTCCATTACCGCCGTCAACGCGCTCGGCCGCGGCGTCGGCGCGATTTTCGAGGCGCTGCGCACGGGCCGCTCCGGACTCACGCGTTGCACTTTCGAGAACATCGGGCTCGATACCTACTGTGGCACGGTGGCCGGACTCGACGAGGCGCCGATTGCCGGCGAGTTGGCTGTGTTCGACTGTCGCAACAACCGTCTCGCGGCGGCGGCATTGAGGCAAGACGGCTTCGAACAGGCGGTTGCCGCGACGCGCTCGCGCTACGGCGACGATCGCATCGCGGTCATTCTCGGGACCTCCACCTCCGGCATCCTGGAGACCGAACACGCCTATCGCCGCCGCGATCCGCAAACCGGCAATCTGCCGTCCGACTATTGCTATCAAACCACGCACAACCTCTACGCCACGACCGACTTCGTGCGCCGCGCGCTCGGCCTGCGCGGCCCCGCAGCCACGGTCTCGACCGCCTGCTCATCGAGCGCCAAGGTGTTCGCCTCGGCCGCGCGCCTGATTCAACTCGGGCTGTGCGATGCCGCGGTGGTCGGGGGCGTGGATAGTCTGTGCCTCAACACGCTCTACGGATTCGCCTCGCTCGAATTGCTCTCGCCCGAGCCCTGCCGCCCGTGCGATGCCCATCGCCGCGGCATTTCGATCGGCGAGGCCGCCGGCTTCGCGCTTCTCGAGCGCCCGGAAAACGCACGGGCGCACACCGGCGTGGCGCTGCTCGGCGTCGGCGAAAGTTCCGACGCCTATCATATGTCCACACCTCATCCCGACGGCGAAGGCGCGGCGCTATCCATGCAGCGCGCACTCGCCAGCGCCGGGCTCACGCCCGCCGACATTGACTACATCAACATGCACGGCACCGCGAGCCTCATTAACGACACCATGGAAGACAAAGCGATCACGTGCGTCTTCGGCCGCGCGACCCCGGCCAGTTCCACCAAGGGTTGGACCGGACACACGCTGGGCGCGGCCGGCATCACCGAAGCCGTGATCTCGGCGCTGTGCATCCGTAACGGCCTGATGCCCGGCAATCTCAACGCGCGCACGCTCGATCCAGCGCTTACCGGCGAACTGCTGCTACACAACCGCAGCGCCACCGTGCGCCGCGTGCTCAGCAACTCCTTCGGCTTCGGCGGCAGCAACGCGAGCATTATCCTCGGCGCTTTTGCATGAACGCGATCTACCTCGAATCCGTCGGCGTGTTCGGGCCCGGTCTCGTCGGTTGGAACCAAGCGCGCGCCGTGCTCGCCAGCGAGACCCCGTACGCGCCGACGCTGCTGCCGCCGCTAAAACCGGACCGGCTGGCGCCCGACGTGCGCCGGCGCACGACTGACCACATCCGTCTGGCGATCGAGGTCGCCGCCGAAGCAACGCGCGCGCTGGGCGACGACGCCAAGATTCTCCCGAGCATATTCGCTTCCGCGGATAGCGACGGCGCCATCGCGCACGACATCTGTCTCGAAGTGGCGAAAGACAACCCGCAGGTTTCGCCCACGCGTTTTCATAATTCCGTCAACAACGCCCCCGCCGGCTATTGGTGCATGGCCGTGGGTTCGCAAGCGCCCTCGACCAGCGTCTGCGGTTATGACGGCACTTTCGCCGTCGGCTTGCTCGAGGCAATTCTCCAGTTACTAACCGGGACTCCGCGGGTATTGCTCGTCGCTCACGATTCCCCGCTGCCCGACCCGCTGCACCGGGTGCGACCCCTCGCCGCCATGTTCGGCGCGGCATTCGTGCTTGCGCGCGATCGCGCCGCGCAATCGCTGGCCCGCATAGAGGTGGCGCTCACGGCGCCACGGGTGGAAACCGTACTGGAAGACGACGCGCTGGACCTGCTACGACGCGGCAATCCGGCGGCACGAACCCTGCCGTTACTCGCGGCGCTGGCCACACGACGTCGCGCCGAGAT
>JBGPGJ010000245.1:0-4029 GCA_041483795.1 Sulfurifustaceae bacterium | reverse complement strand
GTAGGTCGGATCTTCGTCCTTGCCGCTCGCCCGCACCGGCGCGAGCAACAAATCGGCCGAGCCGTGCGGACGCGGACGCTCGGCCCATAAGAGTAACTGCTTGTCCGAGCGGCGCGGCGACTTGGCGAGACCCGGAACGATGACGGTGTCGAACTCGAGTCCTTTGGCCTTATGGATCGTCATGATCTGCACCGGGTTTGGCGCCCCCGCGGCGGCGGGCAATGCATAGAGCTTTGCCATACGTTGCTCGAGCGTCCGGACGCTGCGCAACTCCCCACCCTCCTCCAGTTCCTCAAGCAGCGCCAGAAAAATATCCGCGTCTTCGAGATCCGCGGCCTGCACAACGCATCCCGGCCCGCCGAGTGCGAACCAGGCACCTTCGACGGCACGCCGCAGCGGTTGGCGTCGGCGCTGCGCCAGGCATTCGCCGAGCACCTCCAACACCCGCTTTAATCGCGTCTGACCGTCTGACGACAGCCGCGCGCGGCGCGGCGCGTGGTTCATCAAATCCCAGATCGTGGCTTCACCATCGTCGGCGCACAGCGCGTGCAGATCGGCCAGCGCCAGTCCACACCACGGCGCGCGCAGTAGCGCGAGCCAGGCGGTACGGTCAGCCGAATGTTCAAGCGCGCGCACCAGTGCGAGCAGATCTTGCACCACCGGCCGATGGCCGAGCGGCTCGATTTCGAGCGCCAGAAATGGAATCTGTGCCTGTTTGAGCTCCGGCAAGATCGCATTCAGGTGGCCACGGGCGCGTACCAGGATCGCCACGGATGCCTGCGAATCTTGATCGCGGGCCGCCTGCACTAGTGCAACGATATTCTTTGCCTCGCGTTCCGCGCTATCGTCAAATTGTGGATGCACCGTGACCGCGGGACCGGCAGCTGTCGGATGATGTGCAATGGCGGGCGCATACGGGACCGCGCCGAACGTCATGTCATCGATTGGCGGGAATACGCGGGCGAAGGCGAAATTCACCCAGTCCACGATTCCGCCCTGAGAACGAAAATTTACCGACAGCGTCAGTGGCTCGAGCCGAATGCTGCCAATACCCTCCTGTCGTGCGCGCAAATACAGTCCGACTTCGGCCTCGCGGAAACGATAGATAGATTGCATCGGATCGCCGACCGCAAACAGCGTGCGCCCGTCGCCCGGTTCCCAGCCGGCGGTGAGCCGCTCCAGCAGATCGTATTGGCTGAACGACGTATCCTGAAATTCATCTATTAATATGTGGCGAATACGATAATCGAGCGCCAGCGCCAGGTCGGTCGGTTCTTCCGACGACCCCAGTGCTTCCAGAGCGCCGTGTGTCACCGCGACAAAATCTACTCTCCCATGGTTGCGAAACACCAAACTAAGTTGCGCCGCGGCGAGTGGCAGCAGAACGGTCAAGGCATCCAGCACTTGCCACTGGTCTTCGGCGTAAGCAATGTGCGGCAACTGCCGTAACGCGTGCAGTCGCACGCGGAAATTGTCGTGCTCAGCCAAACGCTTCAACAACGTCGTCATTGCCTGTTTGGCTTGGGTAAATCGCTGCACTTCGTCTTTATTCTTGGCACTGCTGGGTGCTGGAAATCCGCATCCTTTATCTATCTTCGTGCGCCACGTTCCGTCCTTCGTCAATAGCAACGAGGCGATGCCCAGCCACAACGCCAGATCGCCAGGCGTATGTCCTGGCAGACGTGTGAGCCCGGCACACGCACACGCCGGCGCGGATGCGCCCGTGCGCTGCAGGTTAGCGGCCGCGTAATCGGCAAGCGTCACAATCTCACCCGCCTCGGCAGCGGGTACCGACGCCACCAGTGCCACCAGCTCATCGGCAACGACGTGTTGCAACGCCGCTTCGAGTGGCTCACGTGCGAGCCGCGGATTGCTGCGCCCGCTGACGTGTCGTAACCAGTGATCCCGGCGCGCAAGCATGCGCGCCAGCAGTTGTTCAACTTCCATCAGATTGTTATCGAGATGCCGCAACAGCCGCTCGACCGCCGACGACCATTTTTGCGCGGATTCGAGCAAGGCAATCGTTGCGCGCGCCGCTTCCGTATAAAGCGCCTGTGCATCCTCGACCACGCCCGGTTCCGCACCAAATCCGGCCGTTAGCGGCATGGCGCGCGTGAGCGCCGCACACAGCGCATCGATGGTACGCACACGCAAGCGCTTGGGATTGGCCGCGAGTTGCCAGCCGCGCCGGGCGTCTTGTTCCAGCACCGCGCGCGCGAGTTCCCAGGTGCGGCGCTTGTGCGGTGTTTCCGGTGGCGTGGCGTCGCGCCCACGGTTGAGCGCCGTCAGCACCCGATCACGCATCTCTCCTGCGGCCTTGTTGGTAAAGGTGATCGAAACGATCTCCTCCGGATGCTCGACGCGTGCAAGCAATACGAGATAACGCTGGGTCAGCAATTCGGTCTTGCCCGAACCTGCGGGGGCTTGGACGATGAACGAGCGCGTTGCATCGAGTGCCTGCTCGCGACTGCGTGCGTCTTGTATCTGCGAGGTCTCAGTCATCGGCGTCTTCCAGCGTCAGACGGCCGGCACGCTCGCTCACCTCATGAATGCGGCACAGCGGATGAAATGAACATTGGCGGCACGTCTTCGCCTCGCGCGGATCGACTGCGGCGTCGCCCTCCTCGAATTGCCGCGCCAAACGTTCGAGCGTCTGGCGCCACCGTTGTTGCAGTTGCGCCCATGAGCCATGCTCGGCGGCCTGTTTGCTATCCGCGAGCGCTTCCACTCCCGGTAACGCATCCGCACCCTGGGACAGCCCATGAAAACCGCAAGCGCCGCGCTTGACCCGGGCATAAACGATGGCGCCTACTTCGTCGGCGGCGACACCGTAGAGACTGTAGAGCGGCAACTGTGGCTCCTTCGGCCGCTCGCCGAACCAATCGCGAACCTTTGGATCGCCGGTTTTGTAATCCATCACTGCGAGCGTGCCGTCGGCAAGGCGATCCACGCGATCCATGCGCGCGTCGATTTCAAGATCGGCAACGCGAAGATGGCGCTGGGGCTCCGACCCCAGTACCGCGAACGGCGCGCGATCGCGTTCAAGCGCCAACCACTCCTGCACCAGGCGTTCGAGCCGTTCGCGCTCGATCGTTGTGAAACGCCGGGTAAACGTAAATGGTCGCCGACGTGCGCTCGAGGCTATCGCCTCCCCTACCGCAGCGGCGATGACTTTCTGCAATTTCGCGTCCGCCAGCTGCGCCAGACGTTCATGGGTACCGAGCGTTTTCCACACCGCTTCCAACGCCCGGTGAACCAGAATGCCACGCTCGGCCGGCCCCAGACCGACTTCCGGCGCCTGCGGCGCATTCGCATGCAGACGATATTCGGCGAACGCGCGAAACGGACAGTCGGATTGACGCTGCAAGATACCAGTGCCACCCGCAGTTTTACCCGGAGAAAGTGGCGGCGCCTGTGTGTCGCCCGCGATCTCGAGCGCGCCGCTGGAGCGGATTGATTCACGGTAAAGTGGTGCGGTTTCGGAAAGAAGCGTCGCACGCTCGACCTTGGGCAAATCGGCGATAAGCGGACTTGGATGCAGAACGCGATCGCCGTCAGCCTGTGCGTGGCTAACCACCACTTCTCTGCCACTCACGAGCAAGCGCGCGGTCACGCGCCGCGCAAACTCAAGCTCGCGCTCGGGCGAAGCGTGCGGCAAACCGAGACGACGTTGCAAGTAAATAGGCAACAGCGGATTGGGACTTGCGGCCGGCGGCCACTTCTCGTCATCGAGCCCCATGACCCATACATGGTCGAATTCGAGCCCGCTTGCTTCCAGCACACCGAGAACCTGAACGGGCACCTCGGGTGTCTTCGGCTGAAACAGGCGATCCTGCGCCAAGCGCCGCAATTGCCGCAATGCTTCGTCGTAGGTGAGCGCCGGAAGAACAGTATCGAGTCCGCTGAAATTGCTGAGCAGCTCACGCCAGGTTTCATACGTCTGGTACTCGTGGCTGTTCAGCGTACGTTCGCCCGGCCAGCCGAGTTTATTGAGTTGTTCGGCGAACGCCGCGGTCCACCGACCCGGTG
>JBGPGJ010000244.1:0-4030 GCA_041483795.1 Sulfurifustaceae bacterium | reverse complement strand
GGTGTCATGTCCGCTTGTCGAAGAATCCGGTCAAAAATGTAAATATCACCGGACGGAATACCGGTCGCGTCTCCTGAGCGTATCGTTCGGGTATAACAAGAAATCCAAACTGGATAATATGTATTCGAACGTCTGATTGGCCCAGATACGGGAGATTCAAAGCTGTGACGCAACACCTGAGTAAGTGCATCGTATTGTTATTTCTCGTTCTGGTTGCTGGCGCGGTGAACGCCGCTGGCGGAGATTCGATCGACGAAATCCGTGTAACGGATGCATGGTCCCGGGCGACCCCGCCGGGTACCGAGGTCGGCGTGGTTTACTTTGTTATCGCCAACGGCGGCAAGAGCGATCGCCTGGTGCGCGTATCGTCGCCGATAGCTGCGCGCAGCGAACTCCATATAACCAGAATGGACGGTAAAATGATGACGATGCAACACGTGGACACGGTTGACGTAAAGGCCGAAGACTCCACTTCCTTTGCGCCCGGAGGTCGGCATGTCATGTTGATAGGTCTAAAGCGGCCGTTGAAAGAACGTGACGTGTTTCCGCTGGTATTGACGTTTGAAAACGCGGGTCCACTTGAAATTCAAGTACACGTAAGGGCGATCGGCGGAATGAGTGAAAGTGGACATCCGATGGACCACTCGAAATAGTATTGCCTCCCGGATAGGAAGGACAGCCTCTTTGGCCAGGTCATGATGCGACGTTCTCAAAAGATTGCACTGCTCGCCTTCTGCATCGTTGCGTTCGGTGCCGGGATGATTTTTCTGAATTTTTGGTTATCCCGTTCAGAGGATACGCCGGAGATCGCCGGTTTCGTTTATCCACAGCCAAGGCCGGTTTCGCCTTTCAAGCTCGTCAACCACAATGGATCGTCGTTCGATTTAGACGCCTTGAAGGGTAAGTGGTCGTTCGTTTACTTCGGATACACGTACTGTCCTGACGTGTGCCCGACAACGTTGGTCGAGCTTAGTCGCGTGCAGCAATTACTTAAGCAGGCCGGTGTAGATGCCGACAATCAGTACTTCTTGGTTTCAGTGGATCCTAATCGGGATACACCGAAACGACTTGAAGATTATGTCGTATTCTTCAACAAGAAGTTCGTTGGCGTCACCGGCACCGAGGAGGTGCTGAAAAAATTTACGCATGAAGTAGGCGTCGTATACGACTTCCCGGACGGCAAAAGTGGCGATAACTACACTGTCTCCCACTCGTCCACCATTGCTCTCTTTGATCCCGACACACATCTTCACGCGATCTTCACTTCACCGCACAGAGCCGAGGAGATCGCTGATGGTTTCCGGAAGATTCACGAACGATGGCGCAAGTCGGCGTCGTCTCGCTAAATAAAACGCATTTTGACTTCGGAAAATTTCGAAGGATTGTTTCTATGACCCTGCGGAAACAAGCAATGAAGAAATCGTAATCGCCCCGGATGCAAGGCGCAGGTCGCCCAGGAGAAACCGTCTAGGTCGACGGCGGCGCCGAGATACCAATGCAACTAAGGATCGCTTCCGGGTTCAATAGATCGGTGGAATAAACACCCCAAGCTCCCCGCTCTTTGAGCCGGCCGGCAAACCCCGACTCCAAGGAGTGCACAATCCAAGCGTCAGGAAACCAGCGTATGGGTCGAACGAGCGATCCGTTTGCATCCATGACTTCCTGAAACAACTCACGCGAACTTAGACTCGGCGAGAATACGACAACCACTGTCCCGGTACTCGAATCGCTCAGCGATGTCTTGTACACATGGATACCCAACAGAGGCAACCAAGTGACTGCCAGGAGCAGCAGACACACCAACACCCACTTGTGGTCCTGAGTCGAAGAATTGTTCGAATTCGCAATCACACTTATCTCGAAAACGCTTACAAGGATCGCCCATCACGCAACACGCTCTTCGATTTACGTAAGAACAGCAATTGTTCCAACGCTGAGTTCGACTCTTCCTAGATTCAGTCTAGACGGGCGAGTACCGCATCACAAGCATGACATCAGCACAAATGATCAACCGCAGCGCTGCATCATATTTTTTCCGCCACGACAACCCAACGAGATCGGACAGCACCATGTTTCCTAAGCAAATTTCCGTGCTCGACTCGCGCTGTTCTGTCGCTATCCGTCATTGGTCCCCTGGTCATCATTTGGCTTGATGCATATCAAGGCACCATTGCTCGCGAGTGTCTTATTCTTTCTTGCGTCGCTCGATCGAACAATGGCTGGGCGACGCCTTTAACAACTTAGAAGGAATGTTTCCGCTTCGCGGCGGGACGTAGTTCGGGCGAAAAGCGCCCCGCCCTCTCTCAACACCGCCAAGACGAGAACCGAAAAGCCATCAATCAGGGAGCCGCACACCGCGTTGCAGCGGCCGCGCTGAAGTGCGCCGCTCATTTCATGCGTCTAGGCTTAGCGCTATAAAAGACTGAATCCAACGAGGTCGTTCATGAAACAATCCGTGCTATTACAAATCGCGGTTACGCGACTGCTCAACGTTTTCCGGCGGTCTGCTGCCCCGTCCGGCCCGGCCTCGGCTGGGCCGGCCGACCCGCAATTGATCGAAGATCTGGTGGCGGCCAACCGAATTCTCGCGACCGAAGGAGTGCTGGATGGCTACGGGCACGCAAGCGCGCGGCACAATCGCGATCCTAATCGATATCTGATGTCGCGAAATGTTCCGCCGGCGCATGTCACCGCCGATGACATCATCGAATATGACCTTGACAGCAACCCGGTGGATCCCAAGGGCCGCTACTCGTATTCGGAGCGGTTCATCCACGGTGAAATCTACAGAGTGCGGCCGGACGTCAAGGCGATCGTGCACAACCATTCGCCGTCGCTGATTCCGTTCGGCATCACCGGCACCCTGCTGAAGCCGGTTTATCACATGAGCGCGTTCATCGGGCAAGGCATTCCGGTTTTCGAGATTCGCGACGCCGGCGGCATGACCGATATGCTGATCGGCAACTCCGCGCTTGGCCAGGGACTGGCCCGGGCCCTCGGAAATCATCCGGCGGCGCTGATACGTGGGCATGGCGCCGTGGTCGTGGGGCCGAGCATTCCTGTCGCGATCGGCCGCAGCATCTATCTGGAGATCAACGCCAAGTTTCAGGCCCAGGCCATCGCTCTCGGCGGCAACATCACATTTCTCGACCCCGAGGAAGTCCGCAAGGTGGAGTCGTGGCAGGATTACAAACGGGCTTGGGAATTGTGGAAACGCAACGCGATGGCGAAATAGAATTTTCTTCTTGTACGCCTCGACATAGTTTCGCAGCGGCGATCCAGCGAAATTCACCGACGCCATGTTCCTAAATTATTTCCCGTATTCGCTTTGCTCTGCTATGTTGATATCCGTCAAATAGGTCCCGCAATCGTCGTCAGGCAAACGGAAGCGCTGCTTGGATTTCCTGTTCGTCCTTGCCGTTGGGCTCATCGCCGGCACCCTCAGCGGCATCGTCGGCTTCGGCGCGTCCATTATGCTGATGCCGGTACTGGTCATTGCATTCAGTCCCTTACAAGCGGTACCGATCATGGCCATCGCCGCGATCATGGTCAATTTCTCGCGCATCCTGGTGTGGTGGCGCGAGGTGGAATGGCGCGTCTGCGCAGCGTATGCCGTAACCGGTATTCCTGCCGCTGCATTGGGCGCAAGGACGCTCCTTATATTGCCGCCGCGCATCGTCGAAGGTGCGCTCGGTGCATTTTTCCTTCTGATGATTCCCGTGCGGCGTTGGATGGCCGTGCACAAACTACGACTGCAACTTTGGCACCTTGCGGTGGCGGGCGCGGTGGTCGGCTATCTCACCGGCATTGTGGCCTCGACCGGCCCTATTAGTGCGCCGGTCTTCTTGTCCTACGGTTTAGCCAAGGGCGCATTTCTCTCCACCGAGGCCGCAGGTTCGCTCGCGGTCTATTTGAGCAAGGCCGCCGTATTCCGCAGCTTCGGCGCGCTACCGTGGGAGATCGTTGTGAAGGGTCTCATCGTCGGTTCGACGCTCATGGTCGGCTCAGTGCTCGCCAAGCGTTTTGTGCT
>JBGPGJ010000243.1:0-4031 GCA_041483795.1 Sulfurifustaceae bacterium | reverse complement strand
GGGCGCATCGCCGCGCAGGCCGCGAAACAGGTCATCATGCAGAAGGTGCGCGAGGCCGAGCGCGAGCAGATCGTCAACCTCTACAAAGACCGCGTCGGCGAGATGGTCACGGGCGTCGTGAAGCGCCTCGAACGCGGCGACGCGGTAGTGGACCTCGGCAACGCCGAGGCGCTGCTGTCCAAGAACTCCATGATCCCGCGCGAAGGTTTGCGCCCGGGGGATCGCCTGCGGGCCTTGCTCGAGGAAGTGAAGTCGGTACCGCGCGGGCCGCAGCTTTTCCTGTCGCGTATCGCGCCGAAACTGTTGATCGAACTCTTCAAGCTCGAAGTGCCGGAGGCGGGCGAGGGGCTGATCAAGCTTCACGGCGCGGCGCGCGATCCGGGTCTGCGCGCGAAGATCGGGGTCAGTTCGAGCGACCCGCGCATCGATCCCATCGGCGCTTGTGTCGGCATGCGCGGGTCGCGCGTGCAGAGCGTGTCTAACGAACTGGCCGGTGAGCGCGTGGATATCATCCAGTGGTCGGAGAACCCGGCCCAGTTCGTGATCAGCTCGCTCGCGCCGGCGGAAGTACAATCAATCGTCATGGATGAAGAGACGCATTCGATGGATGTCATCGTGGATGAAAAGCAGCTTTCGCAGTCGATCGGACGCGGTGGACAGAACGTGCGTCTCGCCTCCGAGCTTACCGGCTGGGAACTGAACATCATGACCGACGAGACGGCGCAGCAAAAAGGCGCGTCCGAGGCTGAGAACGCCAAGAAGCTGTTCATGGAAAATCTGGACGTGGACGAGAACGTCGCCACGGTGCTGGTACAGGAAGGCTTCACCAGTCTCGATGAGATCGCTTACGTGCCGAAGCAGGAACTAGTCGGTATCGAGGAGTTCGACGAGAACTTGGTGGAAGAACTTCGCAACCGCGCGCGCGACGTATTGCTCACGCGCGCCATCGCCCAGGAGGAGAAGCTATCTATGGCTGAGCCGGAAAAGGATCTACTTGAATTGGAAGGGATGGACGAGCATACGGCGCGGTTGTTGGCTTCGCGCGGCATCAAAACGCGCGAGGAGCTGGCCGAGCAGGCGGTGGACGATCTGCTCGAAATCGAGGGTATTGGCGAAGAGCGCGCCAGGGAACTCATCATGACCGCGCGCCAGATCTGGTTCGAGCAGGAGAATAAGTAAACACACGCGCCGATGGCCCAAACCACGATCAAGAGTTTCTCCGAGCAGATTGGCGTTCCGTCCGAGACGCTGGTGAAGCAGCTTGCGGCCGCCGGCATCGAGGGCAGGTCGGCCGAGGACACGCTTACCGAAGAGGAGAAGGAGGTGCTGTTCCGTCACCTGCGCGCCGCTCATGGCGCCGGCGAAGAACGCAAGAAGATCACGCTCAAGCGCAAATCCACGAGCCAGGTGACCCAAAGCTCGCGCACGGGCGGAACGCGCACCGTGCAGGTGGAGGTGCGCAAGAAGCGCACCTTCGTCAAGCGCAGCGAGATCGAGCAGGAGGCAGAACCGCTGGCCGAAGCAGCGCTGGTCGAAGAAGTCGTTCCGCATATCGAACCCGCATTAGCGCCGGCGCCCGAGCCGGTCGTCGTGGCGGCTCCCGCCGCCGCGCCTGAATCTGCGCCCGCGACTCCCAAGGCCCCGGAAAAGGAGGCCAAGAAGCCCGCTAAGGAAAAGGAAAAACCTGACAAGGAGCGTAAAGACAAGCGCAACAAGTTCGATGACCGTGAACGCTCCGAGCTGCATCTCGCCGCGGGCAAGAAGCTCAAGCACAAGCCCAGGCCGATGGGCAAGAAACCGGTCGTGACCAGCGTCACGGGTCAGCACGGTTTCGAACGGCCGACCGCGCCGATCGTGCACGAGGTCGGGTTGCCGGAAACCATCACGGTCGCGGAATTGGCGCAAAAGATGTCCATCAAGGCCGCCGAGGTCATCAAGGTATTGATGAAGCTCGGCAGCATGGTGACGATCAACCAAGTGCTCGATCGCGACACCGCGACGATCGTGGTCGAGGACCTGGGGCACAAGGTCAAAGAGGCGGCGCTTGAAAGCCCCGAGGCGTTGTTGGCGGCGACGGCGGCGTCTGAAATTCCGGCCGAGCCGCGTCCACCGGTGGTGACCGTGATGGGTCACGTGGACCACGGCAAGACCTCGCTGCTCGATTACATTCGCAAGGCCAAGGTCGCGGCGGGCGAGGCCGGCGGCATTACGCAGCACATCGGCGCGTATCACGTCGAGACCCCGAGAGGGGTGGTGACCTTCCTCGACACCCCGGGTCACGAGGCGTTTACCGCCATGCGTGCCCGCGGTGCCAAGGCCACCGACATCGTGATTCTCGTGGTCGCGGCCGACGACGGCGTCATGCCGCAGACCATCGAGGCGGTGCACCACGCGCGCAACGCCAAGGTGCCGCTCGTCGTGGCCGTAAATAAGATTGACAAACCCGAGGCACAACCTGAACGGGTGCGTCAGGAACTGATTCAGCACGCGGTGGTGGCCGAGGAATTCGGCGGGCAGGATATATTCGTCAACGTCTCGGCCAAGACCGGCGCGGGCATCGATCAACTACTCGAAGCGGTGTTGTTGCAGGCCGAGGTGTTGGAGCTTACGGCCCCGAAGAGCGGTCCGGCCTCGGGTCTGGTCATCGAGGCGCGTTTGGACAAGGGCCGCGGTCCGGTCGCAACCGTGTTGGTGCAGCGCGGCACGCTTCAGAAAGGTGATGTGATCCTGATGGGGCGCGAGTATGGGCGCGTGCGCGCCATGGTCGATGAGACCGGTCGCACCGTGAAAGAGGCCGGGCCCTCGATTCCGGTCGAGGTGCAGGGTCTTTCGGGTGTACCGCACGCGGGTGACGAGGCGACGGTCGTCGAAAGCGAGCGCAAGGCGCGCGAGATCGCGCTCTATCGCCAGGGCAAGTTCAAGGACGTACAGCTCGCCGCCCGCGCCGCGACCAAGCTCACCGACGTTTTCGTGCAGTTGCAGGAGAGTGCCGACGCCAAGACGCTCAATTTAATCGTCAAGGCCGACGTGCAGGGCTCGATCGAGGCGCTTTCAATGGCGTTGGAGAAACTCTCGACCGAAGAGGTCAAGGTGAAGGTGATTCACGGCATGGTCGGCGGCATCACCGAATCGGACGTGAACCTCGCGGTAGCGTCGAACGCCGTGATCATCGGTTTCAACGTGCGTGCCGATGCGACCGCACGCAAACTCATCGAATCCCACGGCGTGGACGTGCATTACTACAACGTGATCTACAACGCCGTGGACGAAGTAAAGGCCGCGATGGGTGGCATGCTCAAGCCTCAGTTTAAGGAGCAACTCCTCGGGCTGGCCGAGGTGCGCGATGTGTTCCGCTCGCCCAAGATGGGCGCGGTCGCCGGTTGCTATGTGCTGGAAGGTTCGGTACGGCGTAATCGTCCGATCCGCGTCTTGCGCGAAAACGTGGTGATTTTCGAGGGCGAACTCGAGTCGCTGCGGCGCTTCAAGGACGACGTCAATGAAGTCAAGGCCGGCACCGAGTGCGGTATCGCGGTCAAGAACTACGATGATGTTAAGGTCGGCGATCAAATCGAAGTCTACGAGAAAGTCCAGGTCGCGAGAACATTGTGAGGCGTGAGGTGTGAAGCGTAAAGAGTAAGGCGTAAGGAGTTCGAGGGCGGGTAGTATTGTTCCTCATTCCTTACCCCTAACTCCTCACACTTTACCCTTCACCTTCTCATGCACAAAGTCACGAACCGACCCGAACGCGTGGCGGAACTTCTCAGGCGCGAGCTGGCCATACTGATTCCGCAAACGGTGCGCGATCCGCATGTGGCACGCGTGACGCTCACCCATGCGCAGGTGGCGCGCGACCTGTCGGCGGCGAAGATCTATTTCACCTCGCTGGGCAACGTCACCAAGGTCAAGGAGACGGAGCGCGCGCTCAATCATGCCGCCGGTTTCCTGCGTCACGAACTTCGCAACAGGGTGGTACTGCGCGCGATTCCGCAGTTGCGGTTTTATTACGACGCATCGGTTGAGCGCGGCGCGCG
>JBGPGJ010000242.1:0-4048 GCA_041483795.1 Sulfurifustaceae bacterium | reverse complement strand
TGCTTCGCTGCCCATGGTGTTTCCGGGCATTGTGCTCGGGTTGTCGATCATGATCTTCTACTTGAATTTTGACATAGGGATCTACGGCACGATCTGGATCATGTTCATCGCCTACCTCACGCGCTTCCTGCCGTACGGCGTGCGCTACACCACTACCTCCATGTTGCAGATTCACAAGGAACTGGAGGAATCGGCGGCCATGGGTGGGGCGTCCTGGTGGGCGACCTTCTGGCGCATCATTCTGCCGCTGTTGAAGCCGGGAATGGTTGCCGGATGGATTTACATAATGATCGTATCGATCCGCGAGCTGTCGACCTCGATACTGCTCTACAGCCCGGGAACGGAAGTGGTTTCCATCATGATCTGGGAACTGTGGGAGAACGGCCAATATGTCGAACTCTCCGCCCTCGGCGTCCTGTTCATCGTCACCCTGTTCTTCCTGGTGATGCTGGCGCAGCTTGCCGGGAAAAGGTTTGGAATCAAGAGCGACTGATAGGAAAACTCTGAGGAGAGGGTTAGCTATGTTGAGCGTGAAAGCGTTGTACACGGAATATCCGAACGAGCACGGCCAGGTGGTGAAGGCTGCGCAAAACGTCACCTTTGAGGTGCCCGAGGGTAAGCTGTTCACGTTGCTGGGTCCGAGCGGGTGCGGCAAGACCACGACGCTGCGTTCCATCGCCGGACTGGAAAAACCAAAATCTGGAAATATCTCGGTGGGTGGCCGCGTCGTTTACTCATCTGAAAATAATATTTTCATTGCGCCGAACAAGCGCAATTTTGGCATGGTGTTTCAGTCATACGCTATCTGGCCGCACATGAACGTATTTCAGAACGCGGCGTTTCCCCTCGAGGTAGGCAACCGCAAGTTAGACAAGAAACAGATCCAGGAAAAAGTGATGCGCGTTCTGACTGTCGTAGGCCTTGACAATCTGGCGGATCGGGAAGCCACCAAGTTGTCCGGGGGACAGCAGCAGCGCCTTGCGCTGGCGCGCGCCCTGGTGATGGAACCGCAGCTTTGGCTGCTGGACGAGCCGTTGTCCAACCTCGACGCCAAGCTGCGCGAGCGCATGCGCTTTGAATTGAAGCGACTGCAGCGGGAGCTCAAGCTGACGACCGTCTACGTGACGCACGATCAAAGCGAGGCGCTTGCCCTGTCGCATGAAATTGCCGTCATGAACGAAGGGCATATCATTCAGATCGGTTCCCCCCGTGATGTTTATGAAAGACCGCGCGACAAGTTCGTCGCCGACTTTGTCGGCACCACGAACTTCCTGCGGGCCAAGGTCAACGGGCGCGCCGCCGAGCGCGAAGACCACTACCATCTCAGCACCGGTTTCGGCGCGCTTGTCGGCTATGCGATCGATTCGCTGGCGGTGGGCGACGAGATCGTCGTGTCGCTGCGTCCCGAGGACATCCACGTCTCGATCAACCGACCGGACGCCGAAAACGTTTGGGAAGGCGTGGTCGAGGCGAAGGTTTTTCTCGGTGAATACCTCGATTTCCAGATACGTGTGGGCGCTGAGATCCTGTTGGCGCGCGTGCATCCATCGCTTTCGGCGCCGGTGGGCAGCAAGGTGTTCCTGGCGATGCCCGCCGACAAGTGCATCGCCATCCATGACACCACCGAGCGCAAAGCCGCCTGATGGACGCCGCGAACAAGCCTGAAAACGAATCGTTCCTTCCGGCTGTCGCGCCAGCAGCGCGGCGCTGGGCAGCGGATGTTATCGTGGACTTGCTGCATCGTTACCGGCTGCCCTACGCGGCGCTGAATCCGGGCGCCAGCTATCGCGGGCTGCACGACTCGATTGTGAATTACGGGCAGAACTATCCCTACATGATGCTCTGTCAGCACGAGGAGACCGCGGTTCAGATCGCCCACGGCTACGCCAAGGCCAGCGGCAAGCCGATGGTGGCCATCCTGCACAATCTGGTCGGACTGTTACATGCCAACTTGGCGGTCTACTACGCCTACATCGACCGCGCACCGGTCTTCATCATCGGCGCCACGGGTCCGATGGATGAGAGTAAGCGGCGTCCGCGCATCGACTGGACGCATACTGCCAACGTGCAGGGGCAGGCCGTGCGCGACTACACCAAGTGGGATTACCAACCGACGGTGATCGACGGTGTGCCCGAATCCTTCGCGCGCGCGTACGCAGTCATGATGACCGAACCGCGCGGGCCGATATACATGTGCTACGACGCGTGGCTGCAGGAGCAGCCGCTCGATCATGAAGTGCCGTTGCCGCCGCCGTCGGCGATGCCGGTGCCGACGCCTATTGCCGGAGATCCGGCGGCGCTGGCGCGTGCAGCGGAACTACTCGCGGCCGCGAAACGGCCGGCCATTATCGCCGAGTTCGTCGGGCGCGATCCGCGCGGTTTTCACGCGCTGGTCGAATTCGCCGAAACGCTCGGTGCTCCCGTCTACGACGTCAATGCCCGGCTGAATTTCCCCACTCGCCATCCGCTGAACATGAGCATGGTGAAGGAGATTTTCACGGATGCCGATCTGATCCTGTGCCTGGACGTGCGCGACTGGGAAAGACCCACCACCAAACTGGTGAGCACGACGCGCACGGTCACCAGCGTCGTTCCGCCGGATGCCGTATGGATTGACATCGGTTTTGGCGACTTGGAGCTCTCAAGTTGGGCCATGGACTACCAGCGCTTGATGCACGCGCAACTGCGCGTGCTTGCCGACACCACCCTGGCGATACCGGCGCTTACCGGACTGCTGCGCAAAAAAATCACCGCCGATGCAGGCCTCGCGAAGCGCATCGAGGAGCGTAGCCGCAAGATAGCCGAGCGCCACCGCGAAACGCACGCGGCGTGGGCAAAAGAGGCACGCGAGAACTGGGATGCAAGCCCGATAGCGCTGCCGCGGCTCGCGAGCGAGGTATGGGAAGCGATCAAAAATGAGGACTGGGTGCTCACCGCGGGCACGCTCGAGGAGTGGACGCGCAAGCTCTGGGACTTCGACAAACCCTACCGACATCCCGGCAAGTCGCTCGGTACCGCGACCCAGATCGGCATTTCGCTGGGTGTGGCGCTGGCGCATCGCGACGCCGGTCGGCTGGTAGTGGACATGCAGCCGGATGGCGACTTGATGTTCGATGCCGGCGCCTTGTGGGTGGCAGCGAAGCACAAGATTCCGATGCTGGCGGTCATGTACAACAACCGCGCCTACTACAACGACTGGGAACATCAATTAAGGATGGCAAAACAACGTGGCACACCCGAAAGCCGCGCGCATATCGGTATGGATCTCGACGACCCGGCGCCGGACTTTGCTTCGCTGGCGCGCTCGATGGGGTGGTACGCCGAGGGCCCGATTGATAAGCCCGGCGACATTGCCGCCGCGCTGAAGCGCGCCATCGCCAAGGTCAAGGCCGGGCAGCCGGCGTTGATCGATACCATCACGCAGAAGCGTTGACGATGGGGCGCTTTTGTTCCGTTCATTCGAAAGGGTCCGACGCGGGTTCGCGGGCGTGTTCCGTTGCGGCGCAATAGGAAGGTAGCCTTGTGAAAAAGACGGCAACTGGCGCGGCGAAAACGGTCGGTGTCATCGGCGCCGGTAGAATGGGACTACCTATTGTCGGGCACCTGGCCAAGAAGGGTTTTCAGGTAGTTGTGTACGATATCGACCGCGGCAAGCAGGCCGGCGTCGAACAACGCGGCGCGCGCTGGAGCGGAAAACTTGCGGCGCTGGCGACGGAAAGCGACGTCATCCTGGTATGCGTCGGCTACGATCGCGAGTTGCGCGAGTTACTTTCGCAAGAGGGTATACTCAAGGACACACGGCGCGGCGCCATCATCGCCGTGCTGAGTACGGTGCATCCGCGCACGGTGCAGGAACTCGCCGAGCAAGGCAAGGCGGCCGAGGTTCACATCGTGGACTCGACGGTGTGCCGCGGCGGAAAGGCGGCGGACACTGGTACGCTGCTTTCTTTTGTCGGCGGCGAAGTCGAGGTGGTCGCGCGTTTGAGGCCCGTACTCGCCGCCTATTCGAGCGATATCGTGCACACCGGTCCGGTCGGTACGGCGCAGG
>JBGPGJ010000241.1:0-4098 GCA_041483795.1 Sulfurifustaceae bacterium | reverse complement strand
TTCTTGATGAAGCCTTCGCGATAGGGAAGTTTCAGCTCGTAGGACATCTGCAGCGCCGCGGTACGTGAGGTATCGGGGATCGGAATCACCACGTCAATGTCGTAGTCCGGCCATTCGCGCCTGAGCTTACTCGCCAGCCGCTCGCCCATGCGCACGCGCGTCTTGTGCACGTAAATGCCGTCCATCATCGAATCCGGCCGCGCCATGTACACGAACTCGAACAGACACGGCGTAAGCTGCGGCTGCTCGGCGCACTGGCGCGCATGCACCTGTCCTTCCTTATCCACATAGATCGCCTCGCCCGGCGCGACATCGCGCACGAACTTGAAACCGAGCACGTCGAGTGCGACCGACTCCGAGGCGAACATATGTTCCGTCCCCTCCTCCGTCTCGCGCCGACCGTAAACCAGCGGGCGGATGCCATTAGGATCGCGCAACGCGACGATGCCGAAGCCGGCGATCAACATCGTCGCGGCGTAGGCGCCCTTGCAGCGCCGGTGCACGGCCGTGATCGCCTTGAAGATGTGTTCGGGCGCGAGCTTGAGCCGCGCCACCGCCTGCAGCTCGTGCGCGAAAACGTTCAGCAGAATCTCGGAATCGGAATCGGTGTTGATGTGCCGCAGATCGGCGCGGAAAAGATCGTCCTTGAGTTGTTCGGCATTCGTGAGATTGCCGTTATGCGCAAGCGCAAGCCCAAAAGGTGAGTTGACGTAGAACGGTTGCGCCTCGGAGGGTGAGTCGCAACCGGCGGTGGGATAGCGCACGTGGCCGATGCCCATCTCCCCCTTGAGCCCGAGCATGTGCCGTTCCTGGAACACGTCGCGCACAAGACCGTTGTCTTTACGAAGGTAAACGCGACCTCCGTCGCTCGTCAGGATTCCAGCGGCATCTTGACCGCGGTGCTGCAACACCAGCAGGCCGTCGTAGAGGGCCTGGTTAACGGGCTGCTTACCGAGAATACCTATAATCCCGCACATGCAGGAAACCTCTATAAGTACTAAAGAAAGAGTTTAGCCGTAGCGGACGTGCCGGGCAACGTCTTGCGGTAAATAACGGCTCGCGAACGTGGCCGCGCGCTCGAACGCCGGCGCTAACGCCGCTTCGCGCCACCATGGCCGCTGCGGGAACGAGGTCAGGCCGGCAAGCAAAAACAGGATCACGACGATCGCCACCCCGCGTGCCAAACCGAGCGCAGCGCCCGAAATACGATTGACCGAGCGCAAACCCGCCGAGCGGTTAACCAACTTGTGCAAAACCAACCCGATCGCCATGCCGCTCACAAATACCGTCACGAATACGGCCGCGAACGCGAGTATCCGCCGCAATTCGCTCTCGTGGGTAAGCGATTCAAATACGGAAGCGAGCCGGTCGGCGAACATCCACGCGGCAATACAGGCAGCCACCCACGTCAGGAACGAGACCAACTCGCGCACAAACCCGCGCCACACGCCGATCCCGGTAAACACCGCGAGCAACAAAAGCAGAATGACGTCGAAAACGTTCACCGAAAGAAAGAAATTGCGCCCGGCTCGTCCGCCTCTCCTACGGGACGCGAGGCGGGGTTGTCGCGAATGGCCAGTGGGCGAGCGGCGACCGCAAGAACCGCGAGCGCCAAATCAGGGATGGTTTGGCCGGGTTTGTGCGCGAGCGCTGATGCGAAGCGCAGAAATTCGCGCCACCTAACGGGCGCACGGTATTCTCGTGCGCCGCGGCGGGAATTCGACGGGGAAAAGGGGGGGAAACAAATAATCACGGATACGCCAACACCATGCCTTGAATGTTGAGTTCCTTCTGCAGCTGCGCCTGCGCCTTGGCGGCGGCGGATTTCTCGTGGAACGGACCCACGCGCAATCGAGTCGCCTTGTTCCCCTGGAACGTCACGGATTCGGCGTTCACCGCGTAACCGTGGCTCGTGAGCTTCTCGCGCAGATGCTCCGCGTTTTCGGTGTTGGCGAACGTACCGACCTGCACCACCCAACCCTTACTCACCTTATCGGTGATGTCGTTGGCCTTGGCGACAACAGGTCTGGGCTTGGCCGCCGATGCGTCGTTCTTTTTCTCCACCGCCGGCGCTGCCTTGGCTTCGACGACCCTCGGCGCTTCCGGCGCCGACCGTTCCGGCACCGGATCGGCGACCGCCGACTGTGTCTTGGCCGGTTCGGGCGCGGGCACCGGCGCGATCACTACCTTGGTTTCGGACGTGGGTGAGTCGCGCTCGGGAATTTGCACCAGCGTCGGATTTTCCGCCGGCGGCTTGGATTCGTCGAGCAACATCGGCACGAAGATCACCGCCAGCGAGACCAGAATAATCGCTCCGGCAATGCGATGCTTGGGGTTGAATTGGGGTCTTTCGTCGTCTTTGGCCATCCGCCACAACCTTAGTCGGAGGCCGCTAGTATATCACCGACGGCGTAGAACGAACCAAACACCAGGATACGATCGTCTTTCCCGGCCGCGCGCCGAGCGGCAGCGTACGCGGCGCGGATATCCGCGTAAGCCTGCGCCGGCGCGCTTGCGCCGCCAGCCGTGAAAATGCCGAGGATTTCTTCGGCCGTCGCCGCACGCGGAGTGTGCAACGTTGCCACGTACCAACGATCCACTACGCCCTCCATCTCGCGCGCCACGCCGGCGATGTCCTTGTCCTTGAGCATGCCGAAGACGGCGTGCGTGATACCGCTTACGAACTGGCGCTTGAGTGTGGCGGCCAGCACGTGCGCCGCATCGGGGTTATGCGCCACGTCGAACACGCGTAGCGGTTGTCCCGGCAATACCTGCAAACGCCCGGGGATGACAGCGTGCAACAATCCGGCGCGCAGATGCGCCTGACTCAGCGGAAAACGATCGCCGACGGCGGCGAGTGCCGTCAAGGCACAAGCGGCGTTGCGCAGTTGGTAATCGCCGCGCAACGCGGGAAACGGCAGGCCGGTGCGCACGTTACGCCCGTAGCGCCACACCCAACCGTTTTCCGCGGGCTCGGCGAAAAAATCGCGATTGAGTTGCAGCAAACACGCGCCGACCCGTTCCGCGGTCTCAGAGATACTCGCCGGTGGCCGCGGATCGCCGCAGATCGCCGGCCGACCCGCTCGAAAAATCCCGGCCTTCTCGCGCCCTATGGATTCACGGTCGGACCCAAGCCAAGCAGTGTGGTCAATGCCGATCGAGGTCACGACCGCGACGTCGGCGTCTATCGCGTTCACCGCATCGAGCCGCCCGCCCATGCCGACCTCGAGTACGGCAATTTCGACGCCGTGTGCGCGTAACAAGTCGAAGGCAGCGATCGTACCGAATTCAAAATACGTCAGTGCAACCGAACCACGCGCACGCTCGATGCGCTCGAATGCGGCGCACAACTGCTCGTCGGCTGCATCGCGCCCGTCAATACGCACACGTTCGTTGTAACGAATAAGATGCGGCGAGGTAAAGGCGCCGACGCGGTAACCGGCCTCGCGCAGGCAGGTTTCGATCATGGCCACGGTCGAGCCCTTGCCGTTGGTGCCAGCGACGGCGATGGCGGTGAACGACGGGCGGTGCAGATCCATCGCCTCAAGCACCGTGTTCACGCGCTCGAGGCCAAGCTCGATGTCATGCGGGTGGACCGACTCGATCCACGCCAGCCATTCGGAGAGGGTACGTGTCGTCACGGGGGCGAGACGTGGGGGTGGCGAAGACACTTTAGTAACTTCTGATTTAATGGATATTCACCGCAAAGGCGCAAAGAGCGCAAAGAATTTGCTCGGAAAATTCTCGTGTTTTTCTTTGCGTCCTTTGCGTCTTTGCGGTGACAGATAGTATTTTTAGGAATTATTCAGGTCTCCTAGCGCGCTCCGCTAGGCAGAGCCGGCGTAGCCCGATTCGGCCTCGAGTTGCGCGGCACGCGATCGGGCGCCGGGCTCGGGCATGAACATCGCTAGGAGCGCGGCAATGCGGCTGCGCATCTCGCGCCGGTCCATGATGATATCGATGGCGCCGTGCGCGAACAGGAATTCGGAACGCTGGAAACCTTCGGGCAATTTCTGGCGCACCGTCTGCTCGATCACGCGCGGACCGGCAAAACCGATGAGAGCCTTGGGCTCGGCAATGATGACGTCACCGAGCATG
>JBGPGJ010000240.1:0-4114 GCA_041483795.1 Sulfurifustaceae bacterium | reverse complement strand
GCGCGCAACTTTGCATTCTGTGATCCAGTTCACACTTCCGGCCGAGCGCTTCGTTTGTTTTCACCGACGCCGTTACTCTTGCCCGCCCGGGCGCGATACGTCGCGGTTCTCCGCGGGCAATGTCAGCAGGCGCAGCAACTCGGCGCCGCTGTGAAATGCCTGGCTACTCTCCGCGCTTACCGCGAGCAATATTCCTTCCATCCGATCGGGATGGTTCGGATTGCGACGATAAATACGTACTATGTAGCTCTCGGCTATCATCGAATTGAGACTTAGGATTTGTTGTGCGGGCGGAACCCTAACAAACGGGAAGGAACGAATAAGGAACGGATAAGGTACGGATTACGGGTCAGTGCGCCTCCGTGGGCGTGGGAGCGCGAAAAACAAACCGACGTACTACTAAGGGGTTAAATTTTCCGCAGTGCCCTTTGGAGCGCCTCGGTTTCGGGCGAGAGGGTTACCCCGAGCGTGGAGGAGAGGATCTTGCGGCAGCGTTCGTATACGCCGAGAGCTTCGGCGCGCCGCCCCAAAGCTTGATAGCAACGCATCAGATTGCAGTAAAGCTCTTCGGCCAGGCTGTCCACGTCGAGTCCCTTTTCCGTTAAACGGATCGCCTCTTCGTATTGTTTTGACTGCATCAACAACTGCGCGTGCCTTGCGATCTCGCGCAAGAAACGGTTGCGCAGCCGCTCGCGCAGCGGCCAGGCCCAGGAGGCATCGGCGTCCTTCTCCAGGAAGGCGCCCTGATAGAGCGCCAGGACCTGGATGAAATCCGCCGGCGCGGCGTCCTCGCGGTTGAACAAGTGCTCGAGCGCCCACACATCAACCCAGACGCGGCGCGCATCGAGAGTGAGCTTGTTGTCCTGCAGTACCAGCGCCGCCGGGTCGCCGAGCAGCAGCCGCAGCCTACGCAAGGCGGTGGCAAGCGCGTCTTCGGCGGCGTCGCCCTCGGCCTCGGGCCATAGTCCGTCAATGATGCGTTGGGTGTCGACCTCGCGTCCGCCGAGCGCGATGACGATCTTCAGTAGATCGAGCGGCCGGCGCTGGACTTTGCCCGAAAAGCGCACGGCCTCGCCGTTCTTCTCCAGATGAAAGCCGTCCAGCGTGTAGATCTTCAGCGGCCAGGGCCAGTGCTCCAGGTGCAATACCTCCGGCGTCGGCGTGAGTTTGCGCTTGCGGATCAGTCCTTGGACGTATTCCACTTCGATGCCGTGTTCGAGCGCGGTGGTGAAAAGACGCATCATGATGTCGGGCGTCCAAAGCGGGCGGTTGACGTACCCACGTTGTCTGGCGATTTCGAGTGTCCGGCGCAACAGCGGGATCGCGAGCCGTTGCTTGCCGCGTTCCAGCGCGAACGAGACGGCGGAAAAAAGACATCCGTACTCGACGTTCGCAAGGCGCATGCGCCGCGCGATACGCCGTGCCTGTGCCAAACAACTCCACGCCTCACGCCTTTCACCGCAATCGTACAAGGCATGCGCCAGGCACAAGCGGAACAGGGCCTGGCTGAGCGGCACGCCGGCGGCGTCACCGAGCGCGACGGCCTCACGCGCGCTTACCAAGGCATGCTGGGTATCCTTGCGGTAGAAGGCGTTGAGAAAAACCAGAAAATAATAATGCGCGCGGTCGAGCTGGCGCCCGCCCGACATCGTCGCCGCGGCGTTTTGCAAGAGCCGGTCCGCCGTTGCGAAATCGCCCGCCGTGAGACTGCCCATCGTACCGAGCGACAACAACAGCGCGTTCATCGAACGCGCGCCGGTTCGGTCGGCGATTTCCAGACCGTCGTTCACCGCACGCAAGCACTCTTCGTGCGCTGCCATGTAGAAGTGAAGGCCCGCCTCCGTGGCGAGCCAAGTGATATGGGCGAGCGGCGCGACATCGGCGGCGTTCGCGGGCCGCCGCACCGCCTCGAGGAAAAGCCGCACGTCGGCAAAATCGCCGAGCCAGGATGCATAGTAGTGCACCAGTTGATTGCCGAGCGCCATCTGCGTGCGCACGTCGGACGCGTTGAGAACGATCGATCGCACCCGTTCCGCCCATTGCGGCAGATCCGGCCGCTGCGGCTGGCGATACATGAGCGCAATGAACACGCCCGCGGCCACACGCGCCCCGATCTCTGGTGACGGGAACGTGGGATGGCGCGCGAGCAATTCGTCGAACACCGCGATCCAACGATCCATCGGGGAAAAATCCCCCCACTCGTAAACAAAGGTATCGACAATGCCGCACCAGCTGAGAAACAGGCCGGCTGCATCGTTATCTTTCTCGAACAGTCGAAATGCCTGTTCGAAATGCGCGCGCGCCGCCGTCGGATTGAACGCGAGCCGGCACGTGCCGAGCCAAAATAACAGCCACGGCGTTTGTTCGAGGAGCGAGGGCGGCAGCGCGCGCAACCACGTCTCCAAAACACCACCGCGCCCCTGCTCCAGCATGGTTTGCGCGTGCTGGGGAACGATGCGCACGATGTCGTCCCAGGCCTGGGCGTCGATCAGCAGCGCGACGGCATCCGTGGTTTCACCGTCGGCTTCGAGCAACGCCGCCGCCTTCTGCTGCACTTTCCGGAGAGACGCCGGCGCGAACGTCGCGCGCGCGCGTGCCAGCAGGAATTCGCGAAACAGCGGGTGGAACTGATAAACCGCCTGCGCTTGTACGTGCTTGAGCGTAAAGTAGTTGCGCTGGTTCAAGTCCGCGAGCACTTGATCCGCCTGCGGCGCGCCGGTCAACGCTATGACCCGGGGCGCGGCCATAGTCGGGAGAAATGCTGCTTGCAACAGGATGGCTTGGCTTTTTCGATCCATGCGTTCGAAGATTTCGCCGGCAAAGTAGTCGAACACCGCCTGCGGCGTCCCGCCGGACGGGATGTTCGCGGTAATGCCGGACGGGCTTTTCTGCTCCAGCGCCAGCACGAGGCCGGCGGTCCAGCCTTGGGTCTGCTCGTATAGCCGCTGTAGCACACTCTTCTCTATTTGTACTTTTCGCAGCCGGACGATAGCGCCGCACTCTTCAGAAGTAAGTTTCAATTCTTCCCAGCCCAGAAACGTCATGACGTCGCTGGCGCGCAGGCGCGCGAGCGCGGGCGGCGGCTCGGTGCGACTTAACAGGACAACGTTGACGCCCGCGGGCAATGACGTCAGCGCTTCGCGCATCACCTCATGCAAGGCAGCATCACTGGAGGCTTCTTGGTAATTGTCGAATACCAGCAGACAAGGTGATTTCAGACGTCGGTAGACCTGCTCGAAATAGCGCCGGGTAAACGCGGGCAAGCCCCGCAGGTATTCAGGCGTGAAATGCGGCAAGCGCTTTTTTTTCGCACGGGGCACGGCCGCATCGATGGCCAGTCCCAAGTAGTGAAAAAACGTGGCCGGATCGCCGTCGCCCTCGTCCACCTGGTACCACACGGTGCGCAGTCGGCGCTGAGAGATATAAGTACTGACCAACGTGGTCTTGCCCGCCCCCGGCGGCGCGACGACCCAGACGACCGGGCGTTGGCGCGCCTGGTCCAACGCCTGAAACAGGCGCGGGCGCGCCACCACCCGTAACGGTCTGGGACGCGCGATCTTGGCGGGGACAGGGCTCTTCATTAGATATCTTTAAAATGTAGTCTGAAAGGCTAGCCCCAACCAACAAAGCCCCTCACCCTCTCAGCCCCATCCGTTCCCAAGGAAGAGAGAGGGAATGAAAAAGCGTTTGTCCCCTATGGGGCGCGTTGCGATGCCAGAGGCGAAGAGCGCATAACCGCTCCGCTTGAGCAACTGCGGACCGACGGCGGGCGAAGTCGGGCGCTCGCTGCTTCAGCGCTTTCTTGACGCAGCCGACCGAGACGTCGGCGATTGGACTCGCCGCATTTACCGATGTCAGCGACACCACCGCGCAAACACATCCAACCGCTCATCCATCCCTTTTTGAGCATATCGTCTATCGCTACAGACGAGTAAAGTCGTCGATCGCTCGCTGCGCGCCAGGGAGAGCGAAGCGAAGGCGCGCAGTACGAGGTAGGCGCGGGCGGGCGAAGCAGCCAGCCCATCGCGCCGTAGAGCCATTGTGGGCGAGCGCGGTTGTCCCCGAAGGGGACCGCTCGACCGCAGGGCGGCCGAGGGCGGTGCAGGCGGAGCCT
>JBGPGJ010000239.1:0-4117 GCA_041483795.1 Sulfurifustaceae bacterium | reverse complement strand
TGGCCTGGAAATCGTCAATGCCGATTTCTTGCGCGGTATGCATGTTCCAACCCGGCTCGGTATAGGTTGGGGGGACATGACAG
The DNA here is from genome assembly GCA_041483795.1 of Sulfurifustaceae bacterium. GTDB lineage: Bacteria > Pseudomonadota > Gammaproteobacteria > Acidiferrobacterales > Sulfurifustaceae > JAHFQD01. The sequence goes on along the minus strand of JBGPGJ010000239.1, from coordinate 4,034 downwards.
TTCGCGCAACGTGCCTTGTTTTCAAAAACCTTCTTACCGCTGGCCGCTCTGCCCGGATCGAAACTCCCATTCCGCGCGACCGGTGCGGGAATGGCAAGCTGATAGAAGTGCAGTGCCGGCAACTTGGCGCTGGTCAGATCGGGGTCGTTGCGCACGTTTCCAAAACCGGCGCGGGCCGCAACCGGGAATTGCAGCGGGTCGTTCAAGCGCGGATCAAAGAACGTCCCTTTGCCGTGCATCTCAAGTATCGCGACAAAGGCGTTCCAATGGGTTACCGAGCCCCAACCGGTCCAGGTGTGGAGGTTGACGCCCGCTAGCCCGAACGCCGGCGGAATGAGCGTCGCCGCGGTTTTCCCGTCCGGGCGGAATCCCTTGCCGTCGAGAAACAGTTCGGCGTCGAATTTTCCCGGCCCCCAAGCGGAAAGCACCTTGCGGACGGTCGGCTCGTCAACCCCGAGCAACGTAGCCACGGCGCCGAGATCGGGCGCGAGATTAACGATCGCACCGACGTTAAGATCGCGGTTGGCCCAACCATCGAGCCGATGGCCGATCCCCGGCGCGAGCGAGTTGTCTACGGCAGTGTGGCACAGGGCGCATTGAATCCCTATGGAACGTAGTTTTCCGCTCGGTTCGAAAAACCCGGTCACCCCGATGACGGCGTTCAACTTTATCAAAGCGAGTGTGGTGGCCGGATCATCCAAATCGACCCGGCCTTTCTTTAGATTCTCGATCAAATCGTGGGGAAGCGCATCGACGTCCACTTTCAGCCCGACCGCTAGTGCGGTATTGGGGCTTACGCCCGGGCCTACTCCGCCGAAGCGTGTTCCTTGGATGGCTTGATGCAGCTTGATCGTATCGCCCCAGAAAGCCTCATCGCCGAAGGTATCGAAGCGGAAGATCTGCCTTCCTTCGGCCAGAGTCTGCAGTGCATGCTTATCGATTTGCCTATCGAGTTTCGTGACCGGTTGCTGGTCATCGGCCGACATGGCGGTCCCAGAGACGACAACGGCCAAGGCTGCCAACGCGGGAACTGTCAAGATGTATTTCCAACGGCGTTTCATCATAATCTCCATTTCTACGAGTGAAGTTGCTACTCTCACTGCCGGTGTGCCACGTGTCAGTTACCGCAGTAACATTCGTCGCCAGATGACCGAGTGGAGTACCGGCTATCTTGTAGAGGACCTATAAACTTCAAGTGCTTGCACATCGAGAAGTAAGTGGCCTCGTGGCGAATATCGCGCAATCCCGCGACGGCGTAGGGAATTGAAGGCTGTTGAGACTCTTTCTCGCCGTGCAACGACCATCTGCGAGAGCTCTTCCTGTGTCAGATAGGTTGCGATTTCAACGAGTCCTCCCAACGGGCGGCCAAGCTTGTTGACAAGGGTTTTGAAGACGTTGACCAAGCGGTACATAACGTCGTTTACGGCCAGTCTGTTCACCTGATCGTAAGTCTCGGAAAGCGCGCTGCAGAAAATCCCCACAAAATCCCGAAACAGAGCCGGGTGTTTTACCAGGGCATCCACCAGCTCATCGAAAGCCACTGGGACCGCTTCTGTCCGTTCCACCGCAACGGCACGATCCCGGCGCACAGATTCCAGGGCGCAGAGTTCACCCACGACATCCCCATCCTTGCGAAGGCCATAGATGATTTCACGCCCATGATCGGTGATTGTTCCGATCTTTACGACGCCCTGCCGAATGAAAAAGAAGATCCGTTCTTTATCACCTAGCTCGTAGATGACCTCATCTTTATCGAAAGTCCTTGCGGCACGATTCGGCGACAGGATGTCGCAGAACCTGCCGCGAAAGGTCGGGACCAATGCGGAGGAAAATACCGTGTCATCGTCGATAGACATTGGTTTGCCCGGTTGTTAAATACCGGAATTCCTTTATCTTTTAGTAACCGTAAAACTCTTCGCTGCGAATATCATCGTCATTGATGCCTGCGTGATTCAATGTCTGTCGCACCGCCTCGACCATCGCCGGCGGCCCAGCGAGGTAGTAAATCGGCGCCGAAAGGTCGGCGCCGACCCTTTTCACCAGGTCTTCGTTAATCAAGCCGGTTTCCCCCTCCCATGGCCGACTGGATTTACTCATCTCCGTCATCGTCGCGATGAGGCGGAAGTTTTTGTTCTGCTGTTCGAGCTGTTGTAGCTCGGCCAGGAAGGCGGCGTCCTCTGGCCGGCGGTTGGAATAGAGCAATAACAGGCGTTGGGGCAATTGGTCCTTCGCCGCTTGCCGCAAGATGCTCATAAACGGCGTAATGCCGATGCCGCCCGCGATGAACACCGCCGGCCGCGCGCGATCGTTATGCAAGATAAGCGATCCAAACGGCCCTTCGAGCTTTGCAGGCGAGCCGATCGGCAAGGACTTGAATGCGCGCTTGAAGGCACTGTCGCGCATGCGCGTGGCGACGACCAATTCGCCTTGAAACGGCGCGCTAACGATAGAGAACGCGTGGCGGGCGCTTTGAGCATCGGTGCTTGGCGGATCAATGAGGACGACGTCGATCGCCTGGCCGGGCTTAAAACTGAAGCCAGTCGGCTTTTCAAAATGAAACGCCATCGTGCCTTCCGCGATTTCTTCGCGTCCTTCGAGTCTTGCTTCGTAAGTGGTCATCTTGTGTCTCCCGTTAATAAGAGATGCAGATGCCGGTCCTGCCGCTTGCCCGACTGCGTAGACCCGACCGCCAGACTTGGGCGCACGATGCGCGCGAAGGCGGAGTGGTTGTGGATCGATTCGAAGTTCTCCGCTTCCGCCACGTAAGCACCCACGCGCGGCTCTTGATTCAGCGCGAGCGCCACCTCACGCACGAGGTCCTCGACAAACTTAGGGTTGTCGTACGCGCGCTCCGTCACGTATTTTTCATCCGGGCGCTTTAGCAGGCCGTAAAGCTCGCAGGAGGCGCTGCGTTCGGCGATGGCGATCAATTCTTCGATCGCCATCTCGTCCGCAAGCTCGGCCTCGATGCTGATATGCGAGCGCTGATTGTGGGCGCCGTAAGCGGAGATCTCTTTCGAGCAGGGGCAGAGACTCGTCGCCGGCACCGTTACGTGCATCCAGAACGAGTACCGCCCCTCATCGGATACGCTACCTCGCCAGCAGACCTCGTAATCTAGCTGGCTTTGCACGCCTGAGACGGGTGCGGTCTTCCTTACGAAGTAGGGAAACCGCATCTCGATCGCCCCGCTACGCGCGTCCAGCCTTTCCAGCATATCGAGCACGATCGCCTTGAATCCCTCCTGGTCCAGCGCTTCCGTCTGCGCCTCCAGCAACTCGATAAAGCGGGACATGTGGGTGCCCTTCGTGGCGGCGGGCAAGCCCACCGTCATCGATAACGTTGCGATCGTCGGTAGGAGCCTCTTGCCCGCCCGAATCGTCATTGGATAACGGACCCCGTTGATGCCGACAGCATCGATGCGCAGGTCGCGGTGATCCACTTGTGACTGGATGTCGGGAAGGAAGGTAATTTTCTCTGGAGCATTCATGTTCATCCTTTTTGCGCAGTGGACCCACGGCCCACTGCGCACCCTTGGAGTAATTAACTGAACTTGGCCGGGAACTGCTTCGCAATCGCGCCGGCCAGCGCGTCGGCGATCACGTACATGTGCTGCTTCATCGCTTCCCAGGTCTGCGCCTCTTCGGCGTACTGTTTGCCGCGCAGTTGCTGGATCTCCTGGATGTGATGCCCGCCGTGCGCGAGCAGCAATCCGTTCAGCGTGTCGAACGGCAGATACGGGTTGGCGCCGCTCAGGAATTTGGCGATCTCGGTTGCGTTGCCGGTCAGATTGTTGACCGCTGCGTCCTGCTTGGTCTTGTTTCCCGCCGCCTCCAGGTACTGCTTGACCGCACCGTAGTGCCCGGCGAGCAGGCCGAACAGCTTCTCGGAGGCCGCCTTGCCGTAGTACGGCTCGATGGCGCCCGCGATCTGCTTGGCGTTGGCGACGACTTCCTTCTCTGCCGCGGACGCCGCCTTCTTGTTCCCGGCGAGGGTATCGACGGCCACGTTGCGCACCCAGAAGATGTGGCCCACC
>JBGPGJ010000238.1:0-4123 GCA_041483795.1 Sulfurifustaceae bacterium | reverse complement strand
GCAGCTCGTCATCGCTCGTCCGTTACAGCGGTTCATCGAGGCTACACGCGCCATTGCCGACGGCGCCTACGACCGGCGCGTGGAGACCCGAGCCCACGACGAGCTCGGGGAGTTGGCGCGCACTTTCAATCGCATGGCGGCCGCGGTCGGCGAGAAGACGGCGCGGCTACACGCGCTAAACGAGATCGCGCTCGTCGTCACCTCACCGCTTTCCCTGCACGAGCTCCTCGACAAAATCATGCTTTACGGCATGCCCTTGAGTGCGGCGCGTGGGGTATGCATCGCGTTCTACGACGATACCACGCAGCACTTGCAGAATTGGGTGACGCGGGGATTGTCCGAGAATTTCGTCGCCGCATTGACATTCCCGCCGGGTAGCGTGGCCGAACAGACGTTTCGTCGTGGGGACTATCTCTTGAGCAACGATCTACCCGGAACCTCGCATCCGCTCTCGCGGCGCGAACGCGAGGAGGGTATTCGTTCGCTCATTTGCGTGCCGCTGGTAATCGGCGATCGGCGCTTGGGTGTGATCAATTTTTATCGCGACGATCGCGACGATTTCGATCCCGAAGAGATTAAACTCCTCAAGACCTTTGCCCGTCTCGCCGCCCACGCGATCCAGAACGCACGCCTGCGCGAGACCACGACGAGTCTCGCCGAGCACGATCCGCTGACGGGGCTGTACAACCGGCGCATGTTCGAGCAGCGGTTACACGAGGAGATGCTACGCACACAGCGGTCGCGCCAGCCGTTTGCATTGTTGTTGCTTGATATCGATCACTTCAAGAACGTGAACGACATTCATGGGCATGCCGCCGGCGACGCCGTGTTAAGGATGCTGGCGACGGTCTTCCTGCGCGAGGTCCGCGATATCGATTTGGTGGCTCGCGTCGGCGGGGAAGAGTTCATGTTTGTGCTGCCGGAGACCGACGGCGAAGGCGCGCGACTGGTTGCGGAGCGCATTCGTGAAGCGGTCGCCGCTCAAACCGTGCGGCTTGCCGACACCATGCCGCTGAATGTGACGACGAGTCTGGGCATCGCTTGCTACCCGGAGACCGCCGATAGCGCCGAGGCGTTGATGACCAACGCCGATCGCGCCTTATACGCCGCCAAGGAAGGAGGCCGCAATCGTACGGTGGTGTATTCCCGAAGCCAAAAAGTGGAAGGCGATAGTCTGATGGGCGTCGTCGAACTGATCAAGAAAAGTCTCGACCACATGCCGGCGTTCATGGCGGCGGCGGACCGGAAGACCGACTTTGCGCACCACCACGGCGAATGTACGCAGCGCTACGCCTTATTGATCGGGAAGGCGCTGGGTTTCAGCGCGCAAGAGCTCATGACCCTGCAGCGTGCCGCGCAACTGCACGACATCGGCACCGTGGCTTTGCCGGATGAGGTCATGAACAAGAGCACTCCGCTGACGCCGCTCGAGTGGGGTCAGATCCGGCAACATGCGGTCGTGGGGGCGGAGATCCTTAGTGCCGTGCCGACGCTGGTGGAGGTCGCGCCGATCGTGCGCGCGCACCACGAGCGTTATGACGGTAGCGGTTATCCGGAAGGGTTGAGCGGGGAGGCGATCCCCCGGCTCGCGCGCGTGCTCGCGGTGGCGGACACCTATTGTGCGCTGTGCTCCGATCGCCCATTTCGGCATGAGCTTACGCCGGAGCAGGCGCGGGCCGTGATCGTCGCCGGCGCCGGCGTACAATTCGATCCGGCGATCGTGGAGGCGTTCGAGCGCATGCTCGATAAGACGTCGGCGAAGAGTTGATGGTTGTCTCGTTCACACGCGTCTTGCCAACGCCACCGCATAAAAACCGTCTGACTGGTGACGGTGTGGCAGCAGCCGCAGCACCTCCTCCTGTATTGTCAGGGAAACATGCCGACGTTCAAGAATCGTCTGCACCGGCATGACTCGAAACGCCGGTTGATCCAAGAGAAATTTCTCGATCACCGATTCATTCTCTTCGCGTAACAAACTGCACGTTGCGTACACCAGCCGTCCGCCGGGTTTCACCAGCGCCGCTGCCGCCGCGAGGATGTCTCGTTGTTGCGTCACCAGCGCATCGAGTTCAAGGCCGCGCCACTTGATGTCGGGATTGCGCCGCAGCGTGCCGGTACCGGAGCAAGGCGCATCCACCAGCACGCGGTCGAGCTTGCCATGCAGACGTTGCACACGATCGTCGCGTTCGTGTGCGATCGTGACACAGCGCACGTTGTCGAGGCCGGCACGCTTGAGCCGGGGTTTGAGGCGTTCCAGCCGCTTGGCCGAAACATCGAAAGCGTAGAGCGTGCCGGTGTTGGCCATCAGCGCGCCCAGGTGCAGCGTCTTGCCGCCGGCGCCGGCGCAAAAGTCCGCAACCATCTCATGGCGTCGCGGTTCGAGCAGCAACGAGATGAGCTGGCTTCCCTCATCCTGTACTTCAAACAGTCCTTGCTTGAAGCAACGCGTATGGAAAAGCGGTGCACGATCCTCACGTCGAAGCCCCACGGGGGAATGCGGCGTGGGTGCGCTGTTGTAACCCTCCTGCGCAAGTTGCGCCTGCACCGTTTCACGTTCGGCCTTGAGCGTGTTGACGCGCAAATCTACGGGTGCCGGACGGTTAAGCGCATTCGCGAGTTCCAGCGCTTCCTGTTCGCCGAATTGCGCACTGAGTTTCTCGGCCAGCCAATCCGGCAGGTTAGCCCGCACTGCAAAGGGCAGTTGCTCATGGCGCAGTGTCCGTGTGCGTTCGGCCAGCGTACGAGCGTCGCCGCGGTAACCGGCGTCTTCGAGCGCGCGGGCGCTCAATCCCTGTGTCAGCCACCAGGCGGCGATGAGATCGGACGGCGCATCGTTGCCGCACAGATATTCGAGTACGCGCCGTTGCCGCAACGTGCCGTAGACCGCTTCCGCCACCTGTCCGCGATCGCGCACGCCCATTTGCCGGTGCGCACGGAAGTAGCGTTCCATCTGCACATCGGCGGGTAACGTGCCGGTGAGAATGACTTCAAGCAGTTCCGCGGCAGATCGGAGCAGGAGTGGTTTTGGCATGCGTGCGGGAAACAACTCAACGCAAAGGCGCGAAGACGCAAAGAGCATACATGAAATAGAATTCGACGATTAGTTTTTCTCTGCGCCTTCGCGTCTTTGCGTTGAGTCTTATCGTCTATTTTCCGTAACGCGTGATAAGGTCCTGGTAGGCATCAATACGTCGGTCGCGGAAGAACGGCCAGATGCGGCGCACGTCCTCCGAGCGCCGACGGCTAATCTCGGTAACGAGCACTGCTGGTTTGTCGGTTTCGGCCTGCGCGAGGATTTCGCCCTGCGGGCCGGCGACGAAGCTCGAACCCCAGAACGCGATACCCGCGCCGCCTTTCGGGTCGGGTTCGAGGCCGACGCGATTCGTAACGGCGACGGGTAACCCATTGGCGACGGCGTGTGCGCGTTGGATTGTGATCCAGGCCTCGCGCTGGCGGTTTTTCTCTGCCTCCTCGTCACGCGGGTCCCAGCCGATAGCTGTCGGATACAACAACAGTTCGGCGCCATGCATGGCCATGAGCCTTGCGGCCTCGGGGTACCACTGATCCCAGCACACGAGCACGCCGAGTTTGCCGACGGAGGTTTCGATGGGCACAAAACCCTGATCGCCCGGCGTAAAGTAAAACTTCTCGTGAAAGCCGGGATCGTGCGGGATATGCATCTTGCGGTACGTGCCGACAAGCCGGCCGTCGCGCTCAAGCACGACCGCCGTGTTGTGATATATGCCCGGCGCACGTCGCTCGAAGACCGATCCTACGATCACGACGTTCAGCTCTCTTGCTACGGCGGCGAGCGCGTCGCTCGTCGGTCCCGGAACCGGTTCGGCCTGTTCGAAGCGGCGCGTATCCTCGGTTTGGCAGAAGTACACGCCGGCGTGCAATTCCTGTAACAACACCAGTTGCGCGCCCTGGCGCACCGCTTCGCGGACGCCCGCGATCGAAGTTGAAAGATTTTGCGATCGGTCTTCTGTGCACGACTGCTGCACCAAGCCGACTTTCAGCGTGGCAGGCATGCGCCATCGTAACACGTTGCAAGGTTCTTGCTTAAGCGCGAACGCCGTTGGCTTCGCCTTACGGCAACACGCCTTTCGGTAACTGCATGGTG
>JBGPGJ010000237.1:0-4130 GCA_041483795.1 Sulfurifustaceae bacterium | reverse complement strand
CGAAGGTGCCGCCAAGAATACCGATCACAGGAAAAGCGGGAAACGCCAATGTAAAAATTCAAAATGAAAAGTGAAAAATTGAAATGGCGCAGGTGGCGAACTGCGTGCAACTATTCATTTTACATTTTTCATTCTTCACTCTTGTTTCACTTCCTCACGTGCCCGTCGCCAAGCACTACGAATTTGAGCGTGCTCAGCCCCTCGAGCCCGACGGGGCCGCGGGCGTGGAGTTTGTCGGTGGAAATGCCGATCTCGGCGCCCAGGCCGTACTCGAAACCGTCGGCGAAGCGCGTCGAGGCGTTCACCATCACCGAACTCGAATCCACCTCGCGCAGGAAGCGCCGTGCGCGCGTGATGTCTTCGGTCACAATCGCGTCGGTGTGCTGCGAGCCGTACTTGGCGATGTGTTCCATCGCCTCGGCCACATCGCCGACCACGCGCACCGCAAGGATCGGCGCGAGGTACTCCGCATACCAATCTTCTTCGCTCGCGGCTTTGGCGCCGGGCAGAAGCCTACGTGTCTCATCGCAGCCACGCAGTTCCACGCCCTGCTCCTGATACATGGGACCTAGCACCGGCAGGATCTTTGGTGCGATGGCGCGCGCGACCAGCAGCGTCTCCATCGTGTTGCACACGCCGTAACGCTGGCATTTGGCGTTGAACGCGACCTTTACCGCTTTGTCGAGATCAGCCCTGTCGTCAATATATACGTGGCACACGCCGTCGAGGTGCTTGATCATTGGAATCGTCGCCTCGCGCATGAGGCGCTCGATCAACCCCTTGCCGCCACGCGGCACGATCACGTCCACGTATTCTTTCATCGTGATCAGTTCGCCCACGACGGCACGGTCGGTGGTCTCGATCACCTGCACGGCATCGGCGGGCAGACCTGCTTGTTTCAACCCGCCTTGGATACACGCGGCGATCGCCATGTTCGAGTGAATCGCCTCGCTGCCGCCACGCAGAATGGTTGCGTTGCCGGATTTGAGGCATAGCGCCGCGGCATCGGCGGTCACGTTCGGGCGCGACTCGTAAATAATGCCGATCACACCGAGCGGCACGCGCATGCGCCCAACCTGGATACCGGAAGGACGGTATTTCAAATCGGTAATCTCGCCTATGGGATCGGGCAGTTGGGCGATCTGACGCAACCCGTCCGCCATCGCTTTGATTCGGGAAAAGTTCATCTCGAGCCGATCGAGCATGGCAGCATCGAGCCTGTTTGCTTTGCTTGCATCGAGGTCTTTTTTATTCGCCGCCATGAGTGCGTCGGCGCCACGCTCGATCCCATCCGCCACCGCTAACAGCGCGGTATCCTTGATCGCGGTCTCGGCGCGCGCCAGCACGCGCGCCGCCGCACGAGCGCGCTGCCCGACACCATGCATCATGACCTTGATGTCAGAGGACGCTGTCTGTTGAGACGCCGCCTTAATTTTCATAACCCAAGAATACTATTTCTAATTCGCCTATGCGGTGATTAATCGTTGCCTTTCAAACACAGCTCGCGAGCCGTGTACCGCCCATCGCAAGCGCGAGACATTCAAGTGTCTGCCAGGCTTCGCCTTGCGCGCGTCCTTTGACGACGCGATCGGCGCGCGCGGCTTGTTGCAGTAACCCGCGCCAGAAGCGCACGTCACCGCGCTTCAATGCCTGCGTCACGAGCGCGCGGCGCTTGGCCCACACGAGGTCCCGATGCGCATCGAGCACTTGCTCCAGTCTCGCACCCTCTGCCATCTCCGCGGCCAGGCGAGCGAGCATCCGGATCTCACGCGCCAGCGCCCAGGAAACCAACGCCGGCGCTTCGCCCTCGGCATGCAGCGTACGCAAAATCCGCACAATCTCCGCGCGCGCAGCGCGCAAACAAGCATCAACCAGCGTGTAAACGCTATAGCGGGCATTGTCCCCCAGAATACCCTCGATGTCATCCAACCCGATTTCACCCGAGCCGAAATGCAGCACCAACTTTTCGATCTCCTGCGCTCCAGCGAGAAGATTTCCCTCCGTGTGATAAGCCAACAGCTCCACGACACCCGGTCCTGGGTTCAGTCCCACGGCGCGCATGCGCCGCTCGATCCAGCGCGGCAGTTGCGCGCTTTCGAGCGGATAAACTGTCACGGCAACGCCGGCACCCTCAAGCGCCTTGGCCCATTTGGTTGCACGCGCAGCTTTGTCGAGCTTGCCGGTACGCACAATCAGCGCGATGTCGGGCGATGGCGACTGAGCGAGGTCCACGAGGATCTTGCCGCCGGCCTCGCCCGGCCGTCCGGTGGGAAACCGCAGTTCAACCAGGCGGCGACTGGAGAAAAGCGATCCTGACTGCAACGAGACGTAGAATGCATTCCAGTCGAAACCGCTTTCGACATTTACGACCTCGCGCTCGCCGAAACCCGCGCTTACCGCGGCAGCCCGAATTGCTTGAACGCATTCCTCGATCAACAGCGGCTCGTCGCCGGAAATAAAATAGAGCGGCGACAGACCGCGCTTGAGTTGTCCACTAAGCTGCTCGCCTGAGATTTGCATATACAATTACAGCCCAACGCAAAGACGCGGAGGCGAGGCGGGGTAGTCACCGATGCACCTAATGTGCATCGGCGCCGCCGAGCGCCCGCATACGGGTGAGCTGCGAAAGCAGCGAACGCCCGACCAGGGATGGTCGGGCCGGGCTTCGAGCGAAGCGCGGATCGCGCAGCGAGAAGTGCGGGCTGTGGTGATTCGAAGCAATTCATGCGACGCCATGGATGGCCTGTAAATTCTGCGCCTCCACGTTGAGTTTTTCCGTCATTGCTGGATTGTGGCGCGCCACAGCCGCCGCAGGATTTGCTGTACCGCATCGCGCTGCATGGTGCGCTTAAGGTCCTGCTCTTCCAGTTCCTTGGCGAGCACGTTGAGCGGATCGAACGTGTAATCGCGTATGAGGCGCACGGTTTGCGACGCCAGCAATTCCCGGCCCTTAGGGTCGGTGAGACGAAAGCTTACTTCGTATTTGAGCATGTAGCCGCTTACCCGCCCGGTGGTACCGATGGAAAGCACCTGGCTATCCGTATGCTCGGCGAAAAGCGCGAGGGTCGGCGCATCCAAATCCTCCGTGATGACAACTTTCGGGTCGGTCTGGAGCGCATTTTTTACCGCCACCAGCAACGGATCGTTTGCAAGCCTGCTGTCCTGCACCAGCACACGCAGCCGCCACAACGACTCGGGCAAGGATGCACTCGCGCTTCCGCGCAGATGAAAGCCGCAGGAAGACAAGAGCAATGAAAAATGCAAAATAAAAAACGCGAAAATCACGAATGATGCGCGCGAGCGCGCTCGCACATTTTTCACTTTTAATTTTTCATTTTTCACCGCCGTTCTCAACTCGCGACGACGATGTTGACCAACTTGCCGGGGACAACGATCTTCTTCTTGATCGGCTTGTCGCCGATGAAGCGGGCGACGTTGGCGTCGGCGAGCGCAGCGCTCGTCGTTTCTTCATCGCTCGCCCCAACCGGCACCACCACGCGTCCGCGAAGTTTCCCATTGACCTGCACGACCATTTCGATTTCCTCGACAACAAGCGCCGCTGCATCAGGCTCCGGCCAGGACGCATGCAAGATATCTTCGCCGAAACCGAGTTCGCGCCAGAGATAATGACAAACGTGCGGAGCGATCGGTGAAAGCAGACGAAGAAGGATCGAGGTGCCTTCGGCGAGCGTACAAACGACCGCGGCGCTTGTCGCGTTTACCTCGCCGCCGCCACGGACTCGGGGGGCTCCCGGCGGACGTTCCAGCGTATTCAATATCTTCATGCATGCAGACGCCACGGTATTGAACTGGTGTCTTGCCAAATCGTAGTTGGCCTGCTTCAACGCAACGTGTATTTCTCTTCGCCACTCCTTAGGCTGCGCCGGTACGTTTGCCCAGTCGAGCGCGGAAATGTCTTTCTCGATTCCGGGCTTGATTTCGGCCTCGTGTTCGTAAGCGAATGCCCATAGGCGACGCAAGAAGCGATGGCTGCCCTCCACGCCCGAGTCCGACCAATCCAGCGTCTGTTCCGGCGGCGAGGCAAACATCATAAAAAGACGAGCAGTGTCGGCACCGTATTTTTCGATCAGCGCCTGCGGATCCACGCCGTTGTTCTTCGACTTGGACAT
>JBGPGJ010000236.1:0-4131 GCA_041483795.1 Sulfurifustaceae bacterium | reverse complement strand
CGATCTCCACCGCCAGATCGCCGCGCGCGATCATCACCGCGTCCGATACACGCAGAATGTCTTCGATGGCCTCGACCGCCTCGGCGCGCTCGATCTTGGCGATGATACCGCCCTTGCCGCCGGCGCTGCGCAGTAATTCGCGCGCCTCTTTAATATCCTCGGCGCTGCGTGGGAATGACACCCCAAGGTAATCGGCGCCCAATTTCGCGGCCACGCGGATGTCCTCGCGGTCTTTTTCGGTTAACGCCCGCGCCGTGAGGCCCCCGCCCTGACGGTTGATACCCTTGTTGTCGCTCAGCTCTCCACCCGTGATGACATGACAGATCACCCGCGGACCGCGGACTTCCTCGACACGAAGCCCAAGCCGGCCGTCGTCGAGCAACAATACCGCGCCTGGGGCAACGTCTTGCGGGAGTTCTTTATAGGTAATGCCGACGCAGTCGTCGGTCCCGTCATCGAGTCCAAGCTCGGCATCGAGGACAAAGCGCGCGCCTTCGTGCAGCACCGTGCCGCCGTTCTTGAACTTGCCGATGCGAATTTTCGGTCCCTGCAAGTCCACCAGCACACCGACGTGGCGGCCTTGCGCGCGCGCGCATTCGAGCGCCTGTTTCGCACGCTTAAGGTGCACGTCGTGCCGACCGTGGGAAAAATTGAGCCGCACCACATCCACGCCGGCCTCGATCAACTTGTTCATGACCGCCGGATCGTCCGTGGCGGGGCCGAGGGTGGCGACAATTTTCGTTCGACGGGCCAAATAAGCTCCTTTGTGTTAAGTCTAGCCTGGGGAAAGAAGAGGGCGCACCACGTCCACCAGTGCCCTTCCTAGTGTGATTTGGGCAGCGGCATCCAAATGCACCCCGTCTACCCGGCTGGCGGATACTACGGTACCGGCATCGAAGAAGGGGCATGCGAGCACGGCGGCCGTTTCACGGTACGCATCCGCTAAACCGGCACATTTCAAATCGCCGCCGGAAAACTTGTGAGCGCCGAGGCCTTTGGGTGTCTGTATGGGTGGCGGGGCGACCACCAGAACCGGAGGCACAACCATCCCCGGCTCGATCGGTGCATTGCGGATAACGCCGACCAATGCGGCAATTCCTTGAGCAGCGTGCCAAGCGTTGTGCGGATGCACGGACTGAAAATCGTTGCTGCCGAGCATCAAAATCACCAGCACCAACGGCGAGTGGATTTCGATACGCTGCGCCAAACCCACCAAGCCGTTGCGACCGGGCTTGAACGGATCGTCCCACGCCGTGCGCCGCCCATTGAGGCAGTCTTCGATGACGCGCACCGACTGACCTCGCGCATTCAACCCGTTTTCCAGCACGCCTGGCCAGCGCACATCGAACGGATGCCGTTGTCGCGTACCGGGGATAATGCCCCAGGAAAGCGAATCCGCGTAGACCAGTATTTGTTGCATCGTTCCCTTATAGGTAATCCTGGATTTTTATTTTTTTGCGCGCGCTTCGAGCATCGCCACCGCCGGCAGTTTCTTGCCCTCGAGGAATTCGAGGAATGCGCCGCCGCCGGTGGAAATATAAGAAATCTTGTCGGCGATCTTGTATTTCGCGACCGCCGCGAGTGTATCGCCGCCGCCGGCGATAGAAAACGCCGGGCTGTCGGCAATAGCGCGAGCGAGCATCTTCGTGCCCTCGCCGAACTGATCGAACTCGAATACGCCCACCGGCCCGTTCCATACGATAGTGCCGGCTTGCCTTAACATGCCCGCCAGGTACTTCGCGGTCTCGGGGCCGATGTCGAGGATCATGTCACCGGCGGCGACCTCGGCCACTTTCTTGATCGTCGCCTTGGCCGTCTCGCTGAATTCGCTGCCAACCACCACGTCGGTCGGAACCGGAATATCGGCGCCGCGCGCCTTGGCGGATTTCATAAGGCCCTTGGCAATGTCAAGCAGATTGGGTTCGTACAAGGATTTGCCGACCTTATACCCTGCCGCGGCGATAAACGTATTGGCGATACCTCCGCCGACAATGAGTTGATCCACGACCTTCGTAAGATTCTCCAATACCGTAAGCTTGGTCGAGACCTTGGAACCGGCGACGATCGCGACCAATGGACGTCTTGGGTTCGTCAGCGCTTTTCCGAGCGCATCGAGTTCCGCGGCTAGCAGAATGCCCGCACAGGCTACCGGCGCGTGCATGCCAACGCCGTGGGTCGAGGCCTCCGCGCGATGCGCGGTACCGAAAGCATCCATCACGTACACGTCGCACAGCGCCGCGTACTTCTTGGCGAGATCGTCGCTGTTTTTCTTTTCACCCTTATTAAAGCGAACGTTCTCGAATAACACGACATCGCCGTTTTTGAGTTGTGGCGCGCGTTCGACATAATCCGAAACCAGCGGAACCTTGCGCCCGAGCAGATTCGAGAGCGCTTCGGCCACCGGCTTCAGCGAATTCTCCTCGCTGAACACCCCCTCCTCCGGGCGCCCCAGGTGCGACATGAGCATCACTTTAGCGCCGGCCTTGAGCGCGTGCTGGATCGTCGGCAGCGAAGCACGCAGACGCGTGTCGCTCGTCACCTTCCCGTCCTTCACCGGCACGTTCAGGTCCTCGCGGATCAGCACGCGCTTACCCGCGAGGTCGAGGTCGGTCATCTTGAATACGGACATCTACAAAACCTTTTATGATGTCTCACTGCAAAGACGCGAAGGAGGTACACGCCATCCATGGCGTCGCATCATCGTCTTCGGTATACCACAGCCTGCACTTCCGTGTGCGGGCGCTCAGCGGCACCGATGCACGTTAAGTGCATCGGTGAGTGCTCCGCTTCGCCTTCGCGTCTTTGCGTTGAGTAGTCCTATTTAGCGTTCATCAACGCCACGGTAGTGTCGAGCATGCGGTTGCTGAAGCCCCACTCATTGTCGTACCACGCGGACACCTTAACCAACGTGCTGTTGGACACCTTAGTGAGCGTGGAGTCGAAGATCGAGCTTGCCGGGTTGTGGTTGAAGTCGGACGACACCAGCGGGTCCTTGTTGTATTCGAGGAGTCCCTTGAGATCGGTCTCGCTGGCCTGCTTCACCGCATTGTTCACTTCTTCCACCGTAACCGCGCGCTTGGCGACGAAAGACAGATCCACGATCGAGACATTGATCGTCGGCACGCGAATCGCAAAGCCATCGAGCTTACCGTTCAAATGCGGCAATACCAGACCCACCGCGGCGGCGGCACCGGTCTTGGTCGGGATCATGTTCTGCGAGGCCGAGCGCGCACGGCGCAAATCCGTGTGATACACGTCGGTCAGCACTTGGTCGTTAGTATAGGAATGCACGGTGGTCATAAGGCCCGCGACCACGCCGAGTCGATCGTCCAGCGCCTTGACCAGCGGCGCAAGGCAGTTGGTCGTGCAGGAGGCGTTCGAGATGACGGTGTCGCTGCTCTTCAGCATGTTGTGATTCACGCCGAAAACAATGGTGCGGTCCACGTCCTTCTCGCCCGGCGCGGAGATGATCACCTTCTTGGCGCCGGCGGCGAGATGCGCGCCCGCCTTGGCCTTACCGGTGAAGAGTCCCGTGCATTCGTGCACCACGTCCACCCCGAGGTCCTTCCATGGCAGCTTGGCCGGATCGCGCTCGGCGAGCACGCGGATGCGATCGCCGTTCACGACCAGCGAGTCGCCGTCTACTACCACGGTGCCCTTGAAGCGGCCGTGGGTGGTGTCGTATTTGAGCAGGTGCGCGTTAGTCTTGGCGTCGCCGAGGTCGTTGATGGCGACGAATTGCAGGCCGTGCTTCTTACCGGCCTCATAGTTCGCGCGCAGGATGTTGCGACCAATGCGGCCGAAACCGTTGATAGCGACCTTGATGGTCATGTCTAGTCTCCAAAGAAAGAACTAAGAAATTTCACCGCAAAGACGCAAAGGACACCAAGAATTTTTAGGTTAAAAAAACAAGAAAGCTCTTCTTTGCGTTCTTTGCGCCTTTGCGTTGACAACTTTTACAAAATCTCTTCTATGATCTTGACGACGTTATCGGCGGTAAATCCGAAATATTTGAACAGCGCTCCGCCCGGCGCGGAGGCGCCGAAGCGATTCAATCCCACGACACGCCCGTCGGCGCCGACGTACTTGTACCAAAGATCGGTGGCCCCGGCTTCGACAGCCACGCGCCGG
>JBGPGJ010000235.1:0-4181 GCA_041483795.1 Sulfurifustaceae bacterium | reverse complement strand
GAACCGGATGGCAAAGGCCGTGTGCGCCTCGAATACATGATTCCCGCGCGCGGGCTGATCGGCTTTCAGACCGAGTTCCTGACCACGACCGCCGGCACCGGACTGCTGCACCACGTCTTCGACCACTACGGCCCGATGAAAAAAGGCGAGATCAAGGGCCGTACCAACGGCGTGCTGATCTCGAACGATGTCGGCAAAAGCGTGGCCTACGGGCTCTTCAGCTTGCAGGAGCGCGGGCGTCTACTCATCGGTCCGGGCGAGGAACTGTACGAAGGCATGATCGTCGGCGTGCATTCGCGCGACAACGATTTGGTCGTCAACGCCCTGCGCGAGAAAAAGCTTACCAACATCCGCGCTGCCGGCTCGGACGAAAACATCATACTCACCCCACCGATCAAGCTCTCACTCGAACAGGCGCTCGAATTTATTGACGAAGATGAGTTAGTCGAGGTAACCCCCAACTCCCTGCGTGTACGCAAACGCTACCTCAAAGAATCCGACCGCAAACGCGCCGAACGCGCCGCAGGTTAACAGGTTACGATTCCGGTGGCGCGGATGTCGCTTCCTTATTGGACGGCTTCCACGCGGCCGCTTTGGCTTGCCCTTCCGAGATCTGGCTCTGTTGCAGCTGCTGTTCCAGCTTCTTGACTTCCGCCTTGGCGCGGGAGGAACCCTTCCGCGCCGCAAGCAGATACCACTTATAGGCTTCTACGGAATCTTGTTCAACACCCGCGCCGCGAAAATACGCATCGCCAAGTCGAACTTGGGCTTCGCCGTGGGACAGCGAAGCCGCGCGCGCCAGTAGCTCGGCCCCCTTCTGTTTATCCACCTCGACTATATGACCGAACGAATACGCCATCCCAAGAAGAAACAGTACCTCGGTCCGCCCCCGCTCCAAACCCGCCGCGGTCTGTCGCGACGATCGCAAAACAATTCGCGGAGGCTCTCCTTTGGCCAGCGCAAACGACTCCATTTCCCGAACCGTTTCAACAAGGAAGCGTGCAGCGATTTTCTCTGCGTCCTGCCTCGCTTGGCCCTCAGGAATCGTTTCTATTGGCCGTCGGCTGAAGATTTTCAAAGCAGGAAACGGGTACATCCCCGGCTTAATTTCATCCGTATACAACGCCTTCAACAGAAACTCATCCGTTTGGGTTAATTCATCGGAATTGCCGAAGTAGCTCAAAATCGAATTTCCGCTCGGGTGCCCGGAAAAACCCATGGCGTGCATCGCTTCATGTAAAAGACAGCGCCGCACTGCCCGCTCACCCACCGTGATCTTCGCATTCTGGATGATTCCCCAGGGAGGCTTACGAATTGTTAAGCACGGTTCCTGTCTGCTAACGGGATTGTCGCGGACGAATTCGATTTCCAGATTCGCTTTCGAAGTTCCGCCGTCCGCTTCCAAAACTTCAATGCCGGCGATATCCGCCACGCGCCGCAATTGCGCTAGCGCGAACTCGCGATGGCGAGCAACTGACACACCAGAAAATTTTAGCCGTATCGGACCCCGCCATTTAGACATGTGTTGCGGGTACCCTTGCTGTTGCCAGAAACTTTCCCAAACGACGTTCAAAGTTTCCTCAACTCCTTTGGAATCCGCGCTGCCTTCCAACCCCGCGGTGCACAACGCTAGAACGATGCACAGCCGAAAGAGGATTTTCATTTTGAATTCCAAAACAAGCGTCAGACCTCCAACCCACGACAGGACCGTTCACGCGAAAATGCTGACATTCTCGCGTCCGCGTGAAACGTCATTTCGCTTCCGGCACATGCGTGGGCGAATGCACGCACCGAAATTGCCCAACCCCGAGAACGACAATCCGCATCAGTCAAATGCCTTGCTGTATGAAAGCATCTAGCCAATTCGGAAACAAGTGACCACCACCCTGTCTATTTCAGCCGTTCAAGTCAGACCGAAACCGCGTCGAGGGGACACTGCTCACACTTCACCTTATAATTCGCTCTCTCTTGCGAACATCAATGCACGTGCACGGAATACCCCGAGAATGACAACCCTTCAAGTCAATGGAGACCTGCTTGAAGTAAACGCCGATTCGGAAATGCCCTTGCTGTGGGCGCTGCGCGATGTGTTGCAACTGAAGGGCACGAAGTTCGGCTGCGGCGTGGGTCGCTGCGGCATTTGCACCGTACTGATTGACGGTGAACCGAATCACGCGTGCATGGTGCCGCTGCGCCAGGCGGCCGGGCGTTCGGTAACGACCATCGAAGGTCTCGCGCAAGCGAACCACCCGGTTGTGTCTGCCTGGATCGCGGAACAGGTGCCGCAATGCGGGTACTGTCAGGGTGGACAGATGCTCGCCGCCGCGGCGCTACTCGCCAAACGGCCGAAACCGAGCGACGCTGACATTGACGCGGCACTCTCCGGTGTACTGTGCCGCTGCGGCACCTATCCGCGCATCCGGCGCGCGATCCACCGGGCAGCAACGGATCCGGCGACGCCCATCGCGCCGCAGGCTGCACCGCCTCTCGACGAAGGTATCGTGCTCAACGACTTTGTACGCGTGCACGGTGACGGCAGCATCACGCTCGTCATCAATCATTCGGAGATGGGCCAGGGTGCGCTCACCGGCCTCGTCGCGCTCGCCGCCGAGGAACTCGAAATCGAGTCTGAGCGTATCCACACCGTGTTCGCCCCGGCCGACCGACGCTATCAAAACCCAATGTGGGGCGCGCAGTTCACCGGCGGCTCGAGTTCGATTCGCGGTGAATGGGAACCGCTGCGACGGCATGCCGCCGCGGCGCGTGGAATGCTGATCGCGGCGGCGGCGCGAAAATTGGAGGCGCGTGGGTCCGAATGCATCGCCGAGCGCGGCGGCGTTCGGCATCTGCCGAGCGGCAGTTGGCTTAGTTACGGCACGCTCGCCGAAACGGCGAAACGCGAGAAACCGCCAAGACAAGTTCGGCTAAAGGAACCAACCGAGTTTCGCGTGGTTGGTCATTCGTTGCCGCGGCGCGAGATTCCCGATATGGTTTTGGGCCGTACAGTCTACGGTATGGATGTCGCGCCGCTCGGAACACGTGTGGCGGTCGTGGCCCGCTGCCCCACCTTCGGTGGACGGCTCAAACACTACAATGCCGCGGATGCACTTGCTGTCCCAGGCGTGCGCGAAGTGTTGCCAATCGAAAGCGGCGTCGCCGTGGTGGCGGACTCGTTTTGGACGGCACAGCGCGGGCGCGAGGCGTTGCGAGTGGAATGGAATTTGGGTCGACATGCGCGGCTTGCAAACGAGACGATATATGCCGAGCTCGATGCCGCGCTTGAGCGCAATGGCAAACGTGCGCGCGATGTTGGGGCCGCGAAACGAGTGTTGCGAAATAGTTCCAACATAATCGAGGCGCGCTATCGCACGCCGTACCTCGCGCACGCGACGCTGGAACCGATGAATTGTGTCGCTGACGTGCGCGCGGACGGTTGCGATGTTTGGGTCGGCACGCAAAATCAAGGAGACACGCACACGGTCGCCGCGAAAGTGAGTGGGCTGCCGAAATCCATGGTGCGCGTGCACACGCAGTTTCTCGGCGGCGGCTTCGGCCGGCGGCTCGAAACCGACTTTGTTGCCGAGGCGGTCGAACTTTCAAAACGCCTGCATACGCCGGTACAGGTGGTTTGGACGCGCGACGACGATCTACAGCACGACAAGTACCGCCCGGCGGGTGCAGTTTTATTGCGCGCCGCGCTCGACGAGGAAGGGTTTCCGCTCGCCTGGTTCCTGCGCATCGCCGGCCCGGAGTTGGTGCTGGAAGGAATTGACGTGCCGTACGCGATTCCTAACTTGCGCGGGGAAAATGTCGAGGTCGAATCGATCGTACCCACCGGCCCGTGGCGCTCGGTCGGCGCGGGACAAAATGGGTTCGCGATCGAAAGTTTTATTGACGAGTGCGCGCATACCGCGAAGCGCGATCCCTTCGAGTATCGCCGCGCCCTTCTGCGCGATGCGCCGCGCCAACGTACCGTCCTCGAACTCGCCGCCCAAAGGGCCGACTGGGGTGCGCCGCTCGCTTCCGGACGCGGACGCGGGATCGCAACCTATCGCTCGTTCGGAAGCTGGGTCGCACAGGTCGCCGAAGTTATGGTCGAAGGCGCACAGATCAAGATCGAGCGGGTGGTCTGTGCGGTGGACTGCGGCATTGCGGTGAATCCCGACGCCGTGCGCGCGCAG
>JBGPGJ010000234.1:0-4182 GCA_041483795.1 Sulfurifustaceae bacterium | reverse complement strand
CAAGACGTCGCGTGGACGCTGAAGCTCGGCGCGCAAACCGGCCGCCAAGCGCAATAGCCGCGCCTCGTGCGACTGCAATCCCGCGAGCACGTCGGCGGCAGCGCGCGCATTGCCGGCCTGCAACAGAATTTCGGCGTGCAACACCTGCCACGGTTCGCTCTTAGCCTGGTAATCCTGCTGGTAACGTAACAGCGCCGTCTGCGCATCCGCGAGGCGGCCTTCCAGGAGGTAACTGCGGATCACGAGCCGGCGCGCTTGGGCCGCCGCTGCGCCGGTCACTTGCTCTTGCCACAGCAGCCGACGTAAGTAGCGCCGTGCGCCCGGCGCGTCGTTGGCCGCCAAGCGCGCGTCCGCGGCGACCTCGAGCGCCTCGCGCCGGAATTCGTCCGGAACATTCTCCGGTAACGCCTCCACGCGATGCGCAATGCCATCCCAATTGCGTAGCGCCCGCAGAACCACCAGACGCTGACGCTCCCAGCGTACCCACTCCAACGGCGGCAAATCGCATTTCTGTTCGGTATCGACCAGTCGCAACGCCAATTGCGTGGCGCCACCCTTCACCAGCGCGGCGACGTATTCCGGATCCGCCGCATGCGCCAACCCCGCACTCAAAAATGCGAAACAGGTAAAGATGGCGCGCAGCCTGAGAGAGAAGCGATTCATATTTCGATGAAGCTTAACGAACTGGAACCATAAAAACAAAACGCTAGATTTTGAGCGCGCAGCGCGCGACTGGTGTCCGCCCCGCGGACGGTTGAACTGCAATAATTGCGGTTCTCGCACCGCGGGCGAGATACTTTTCTTTGTGGCGGACAAATAAAAGTATCCCAAAGAAAGCCGCCCCCGAAAGACGCCGACACCCCGCTGCGCTTCTCGCCCGACTCGGCGCTCGCCTCAACTCGCCGGCGGCATAATACGCCGCTCGGGCTCAAACA
Organism: Sulfurifustaceae bacterium; assembly: GCA_041483795.1. Taxonomy (GTDB): domain Bacteria; phylum Pseudomonadota; class Gammaproteobacteria; order Acidiferrobacterales; family Sulfurifustaceae; genus JAHFQD01. Next base: position 3,247 of record JBGPGJ010000234.1, on the reverse strand, counting down.
CGAGGCGAGCGACACCTCCGATTCGGGCTTCGATGCTCGCGCGTCGTCTACGGGGGGATTGACAGCAAAAGCCAAAACAACAACATCCAACGCGAAGGATCGAGGTGTGTTTTGAAACCCCCGTAGCGCGCGCCGAGTACCGCAGCCCGAGCGGGGGCTTTTAAGCGAGCATTGTTTGAGCCCGAAGCGCGTTGTTTGCGCTCGGCGAGTTGCGCAGCGCCCGCTTGGGCGAGGAACGGAGGGAGTATTCGCGCGCTCCGGGCGGCCTTTTCTTTCGTCCATTTCTTTTGGCCGCGCAAAAGAAATGGACCCCGGGGTGCAGGGGCGGAGCGCCCGCGATTTTTTATAGAGTATCGCCGAAGGCGATTCGACTAATTTAACTCCTGGATTCCCGCCTTTGCGGGAATGACAGCCAAAGGCAATCGCGCGGAGCGCGAACGACTAGAGTGTAGAACCAATGAAAAATTACGATACCCTCTCCCGTACGCGTGCGGCCTTGCCGGCCAATTGGCGCAAGTAGTAAAGCTTCGCGCGCCGCACATCGCCCTTACGCATGACTTCGATCTTGGCGATCGAGGGGCTGTAGAGCGGGAATACGCGCTCCACGCCTTCGCCGTACGAGACCTTGCGCACGGTGAACGAGGAGTTGTAGCCGCGGTTGCGACGCGCGATGACCAACCCCTCGAACGCCTGTTGACGCTCGCGCTCGCCTTCCTGCACCTTTACGTACACGGTCACGGTGTCACCGGGACCGAAGGCAGGAACCTCTTTGCCCGCCGCCAACCGCGTTTCGAGTTCGTTCATCAACTTGCTCATGGTTCTACTCCCGATGCCGTCTCATGTTCCCGCTGGAATTCTTCCAGCAGTTGCCGCTGTTCCGCCGTCAACTCGCGCTGCGCCAGTAATTCCGGTCGCCGCAACCACGTGCGTCCCAGCGACTGTTTGAGCCGCCAGCGGCGGATCTGCTCGTGGTCGCCGGAAAGCAACACCTCCGGCACCCGTCGCCCGGCGTACTCCTCCGGGCGCGTGTAGTGCGGACAATCGAGCAGGCCCGCCACGAACGACTCCTGCTCCGCCGAATCTTGATCGCCGAGCGTGCCCGGCAATTGGCGCGCGACCGCGTCAATCAACACCATCGCCGCCAGCTCCCCGCCCGAGAGCACGTAGTCGCCGAGCGACCACTCCTCGTCCACTTCGTCCTCGAGCAAGCGCTCGTCCACGCCCTCGTAGCGACCGCACAGCAGGATCATCCCCGGCCGCGCCGCGAGTTCCACCACACCCGCGTGATCGAGCTTGCGGCCCTGCGGCGAGAGGTAGATCACCCGCGCCTGCGGCTGTGCTGCGCGCGCCGCACCGATCGCGTGCGCGAGCGGCTCGGCCCGCATCACCATTCCTGGGCCGCCGCCGTAGGGGCGATCGTCCACGCTGCGATAATTCCCTTGCGCATAATCGCGCGGGTTCCACACCCGCAGCGCCAATATTCCCTCGCGCATCGCCCGGCCGGTCACGCCGTCGCCGGTGATCGCCTCGAACATCGGAGGAAAGATGCTGACGACATCGATCCTCATGGTCGGTTAAAACTCGGCGTCCCAGTCCACGCGCACGACCCCATGCTTGAGATCCACCTCGCGTATCGCCTGCGTCGTATACGGCACCAACCGTTCGCGCTCGCCTATCACGACCATTACGTCGTTGGCGCCGGTCTCGATCAGATGGCTCACCGTGCCCAGCTCCACACCTTCGAGATTCACCACCTTCAATCCCTCGAGCTCGGCCCAGTAATACTCGCCGGGCTTGAGCGTCGGCAATTGTGCCCGCTCCACCGCGATGTCGGCGCCGACCAAATGGCTGGCCGCGTCGCGGTCTTCTATTCCTTCAAACCGGGCCACCACACCCGGCCCCTGCATACGTCCTTCGGCAAGCTCGAACTTCTGCCACGCGCCGGTCAGTTTCAGGCGCCAGGAGCGGTAATTGAGGATCGCGGCGCGCGGGCGCGTGCTCGAGTACACCTTGACCCATCCCTTCACGCCGAACAGGCCGACGACGCGGCCCATCGGGACAACATCGTCAGGCGCGGGGGCGGACATCCTCCACCCCTATTTACATAGGGGCAGCGGCGTTCTTGAGCAGCGCCGCGACGCGCTCGGTCGGCTTCGCGCCCTTGCCGATCCAGTACTGGACACGTTCGTTGTTCACGCGCAGCTTTTCTTCCTTGGCGGTCGCCAAAGGATTGTAAAAGCCCACGTGCTCGATGAACTTGTTGTTGGGCGCGCGCCGGCGGTCGGCAACGATGATCTTGTAGAACGGGCGCTTCTTGGCGCCGCCGCGGGCGAGACGAATCGTAACCATTGGTTTCTGTATCCGACGTCTAAAGGTCTTTTGGAAAGCGCGGCATTCTACCGTCGGCAGGCCGTGAATGAAAGTCACCTGCCGGGGAAACCGGGATAAATCACCGTGACGGGCGGCTCTAGGGCGGCCCGACTAATAACTACCTGGGCGACCGAAACTACTTGGATTGACCGGTTTCCCGATCCGTGGCTGGAGATTTTTTCGGCGCCCCCTCTTTTGACGCCGCCGGGGGGTCGTCCTCGAACAGCGAGGGGTCAGGCGGAAGCGTCGGGGGGTTGCCGTCGTAGACAAGGTTGTGGCGGCGCTGACGATAGGCCTCACGGACGAAAACATAGGGGTCTTGACCGGCGGCCTGTTCCAGAATATCGCTCGCATCCAGCAATTGCGTGCGCCGGTTCACGAGCTCGACTGCCAGTAGCCCGTAATACGTGCCGTCATCTTTTATGTAGGTAGGTGGGTAGAGCTCCCAATCCGGGATGAGCCCAAAACCATCGCGCAGATTGCTCGGACCCAAGACCGGCAAGACCAGATACGCTCCCTCGCCCACTCCCCAAACGGCGAGCGTTTGGCCGAAATCCTCGTCGTGTTTTTCGAGACCCGCGTACGTGGCCACGTCGAACAAACCGACAATACCGACGGTGCTGTTGACCAGAAACCTACCGAGATCCGACGCCGCTTGCGTGAACTTCCCTTGCAGCAGGTTGTTCACCATGATGACGGGGTCATGGAGGTTGCCGAAAAAGTTCGACACACCTTTGCGCGCGACTTCCGGCAGCACAGCGCGATAACCCTTGGCGACCGGTTTGAGAACATAGCGGTCGAGCTTGTCGTTGAAGGTGTACATCGCGCGATTGAACCCTTCGAGCGGATCGCCGGCGGACTGTGCATCCGCGCCCGT
>JBGPGJ010000233.1:0-4188 GCA_041483795.1 Sulfurifustaceae bacterium | reverse complement strand
TTCTCGATCTCTCGCAGCACGGGAGCATCACCGGCAGGATCCTCGATGATTTCGGTCTGCAACCGATCGTCACGCGGTTGGGTCCGGTCGGCCGATCGGTGGAAACCTACTGGCAGGCAGCACGTTGGTTGGCGCACGGATTTAGCCAGGTGTTAATTCGGCGGCGTCAAGCGCGCCGACGCTGGTTTCTTGACGCCGACGGTGTCGTACTGGTGCACGGGGACACGCTCTCCACTCTGCTCGGCCTCTATCTCGCACGCGCTGCTAATCTGAGAACCGGACTGGTTGAAGCCGGATTAACAAGCCATCACCTGCTCGATCCGTTTCCGGAAGAATGGATCCGCCGACACGCGGGGCGCAAGGCCGACTACTTGTTTACCCCGAGTCGGTCGGCGGCGACGTGGTTAAACGAAAGCAGGCCGAACGGTCTCGTCGTGAATACAGGTTACAATACCGGTCGCGACGCGTTACAGCTAATCCTGAACCATTCGCTACGCCCGCGCCATTCGGCTATTGCGCCGGCGGAAAAATACGGAATCGTGACACTGCACCGACTTGAAACACTCAGCAGTAAATCGCGGCTGCGGAAAGCGATCCGGCATATTGTCGCGCTCTCGGAGGTATTGGGAGAATTGTGTTTCTATCTCCACCCCCCCACAGAAAATGCGCTCAGGAGAGACGGGCTGTATGAGAACCTGGCGCAATCTCCCCACATCAAGCTGCGGAGTCTCGCGCCTTATCCTGAATTCGTCCGCGCGCTTACCGAAACAAGATTCATCTTGACCGACGGCGGCTCCATCCAGGAGGAGGCGGCTTATATGAATAAACCGTGCCTCATCTTGAGAAATCGCACGGAACGCAGCGATGGACTGAACGAAAACGCCATCCTCAGCACCTGGAACATCGAGCAAGACGCAGCACATCTCGAGAAAAAGGCTGGGGCCGTACTGGCCAAACCCGACCTCGGGAATTTTGATGCATCACGAACAATCCTCGATGCCTTGAGAGAATTTAGGAATTAAAATGCGTCTCGCTAACTTTCTCCGCATTGCCAAGCCGATCGCAGGCACTGTGCTCCTTCTTTGTATTGTTGCCTGGATCATGAGCAATGGCGAGGCAATGGAGCACATCAGCATCCCGGCCCTTATTTACTCGACCCTCATATCAGGACTTACCGTTGGTCTGAACGCCGTAGTCCTCAAGCTCATCGTGGAATGCTTCGAGGGATTTCTTTCATACAGAAACGCCTTTCGTTTGAGCGCTCTCGGAACTCTCGGTAATGCACTCGGTGGCCTACCAATCGGAACCACACTGAAGTACGCACTCCTCTACAGAGACAGCGGCATCAAAATCCGCGAGATTACCTCGGGTCTCGTGATCTTCACCCTGACCGGCTCCTGCTGGTTACTGGCCTATGCCGCTCTAAGTATCCAATACACGCCCCTGCACAACATCGCCAAAGTAGCCGTTCCATTGGCACTCTGCTTTGGCGTAGCTGCTCTGGTCATGCTGTTGCTGTGGGCAAGAAACCATGGGCGCCTTGGCCAGCTGGTTAAACCGTTCATTGTTGGATCCAATCTTGCGCGGGTACTATTTTTAAGTTTCGCCGTCACAACAACATTCGTGGCTAACTATTCTGTCGTCGCGCACCTTATGTTTCCCGACGTCCATTTATCCTTGGTCGCGTTTATCGCCTCTGTCGGTACGTTCATCAGTCTCGGCAGCGCTCTCCAATCGGTAGGCGGCGTTGCCGAACTATCTATGGGACTGTCGTCGTCGTTTTCCGGACTGGACGCAGCCACCGGGGCCACGCTCGCGTTGGCGCTACGTTTTACTGCGATCGTTGCCGCCGCATCAATCCTTGCGGGACTGCTGCTATCCGCCAACTTCCATCGTTGAACCGCCGGCGAAATCGCCACGGAAGCCGCTTCATGACAAATACTGCACCAAATCACGGATTAGTCCGTATCCCGGAATACAAGGCACTGCTGACAAGCCCACTGTTTCTGGAAATGGAACAATTTTCCGACCGCTTCGTTTCGATGAATGCGTCAAACCTTCGCTACTATCGAAACCGATGGGTGAGCGATCCACTGCATCAGTGGAGCAGGCAGTGGGAATATCCGTTCGTGTTCGCGGAGCTGGCCAAGCTCCTCCGGAACGGAGCGCACAAACACATGAATGTGCTCGATGCCGGTTCGGGCATCACTTTTTTTCCGTATTACCTCGTTCATAAGTTCGATAACCTGACAGTCCAATGCGCAGATATGGACGTATCGCTTGCCGCCCAGTACGACGCGGTAAACAAAACGCTCGGCTTACAAGTGAAGTTTCTGGCGACCGACATTGGAAAGATCGCCATGCGCGGCGAATCCCTCGACGTCATTTACTGTGTCTCGGTACTGGAGCACACGAAAAACTACGCTGAAATAATAGGCGAATTCACCAGACTGCTGCGACCGGGAGGACGACTGATCTTGACGTTCGACATTTCCGTAGACGGGAACGCGGACATACCGATAGACAAAGCACGCGAACTTCTAACGACGCTGAGCCACAGGCTCAGACCGGCAGACGACACTTCGATAACAGCAGTGAAGAACTGCTATCTGCATACCGCGGACAACATCGTGACAACCGGGTTTATCAAAAAATGCAACCCGTCATTGCTTCCATGGAAATATCCTCGATTGAGCGGAGCGTGGTCATCTGTCTCCAAGGGGAAATTCCCGAGATTAGCGATGAAAAATCTTACATTCTCTTGTCACGTGTTCGAAAAACCGGCTGACAAGCCACATGAGCTGAATCGCTAACCGCATGCGTCACGCCGGCCCGCTAAAAACCATTGAGCGGCTTCCTGCCCCGAGAACCACCTTGTTGCGTCTGGTTGTACGCTTGGTAACGGATCTCACCGTATCGCTAAATATGATTTGCCACCTGACGGAAGACGCTATCTTCGAACAATATCTGTCGCATCTTTTCCGCAGCGACGAAATACGTGATCGTTTTCTCCTTGGACACCGAAACCAAACTTGAATATCTCGCTCCCCATGTCAAACATTACCGAATTTCGTAACTCGTCGCCCCGCAAAATTCCGGACTGCCGGCTAATGCAAAAGAAGCCGTTATATTTATGAAAAGCAGTAACCGCACCGACACATTCGCGAAATGACTCGTGAGCCACTCGACGTCGAGCACTACGCGTTGACACGCTCATGCCCCATATGACCGCACGTTCGCAATCTATCGGTCAATACTTCGATCGCCTGGCGCCGCGCCTCGATGCCTGGCGACGGCGCAATCGCTACTATCACGAAGACCAGACAAGCTATTTCCGATACCTCGTCGGCCGCGGCCAACGCGTACTCGAACTCGGCTGCGGCGGCGGCGACCTGCTGAACGCCGTCGAGCCGAGCCATGGCGTCGGGATTGATATCAGCACGGCATTGATCGAAACCGCACGGCAGAAGTATCCGCATCTGCACTTTAGCGTCGGGAACGCGGAAGACCTCGATTCGATACCGACACAGCAGTTCGATTATATTCTCCTCTCCGATCTGGTCGGATATCTCGACGACATACAGAAATGTCTCGACGGGTTGCATCGCTTTTGTGGGCCCGATACGCGCATCATCGTGTCGTCCTACAACTTCCTGTGGCAACCGGTGCTGCGGGCGGCCGAAACGTTGCACCGGAAAACGCCCACCCCTGAACAGAGCTGGCTGTCGCTGAACGACCTGCGCAATCTTTTGTATCTATCCGATTTCCAGGTTGTTAAAACCGAACGACGGCTCTTGTTTCCAAAATACGTTCCGCTGGTGAGTTGGCTGATCAATCACCTTGGCATGCTGCCCGGGATCAATTCCGCCTGTGTGTCGCAATACGTTGTCGCGCGCGCCGGCGCACGTTCAACACCGCAATCGCTGTCCGTGAGCATTGTCATCCCGTGTCGTAACGAGCGCGACAATATCAAAGCAGCGATCGAACTCATGCCGCCGTTCGGGCGGCGTCAGGAAATTATCTTCGTGGACGGCCATTCGTCTGACGGTACGCCGGAGGAGATCCAACGTGTAATAGCGTTATATCCCGATCGCGACATCAAACTGCTGCTCCAAGACGGTATCGGCAAGGCCGACGCGGTGCGCAAGGGATTCGAGGCAGCCAGCGGCGATATATTGATGATCCTGG
>JBGPGJ010000232.1:0-4190 GCA_041483795.1 Sulfurifustaceae bacterium | reverse complement strand
TCGCTGCGAAGCATCAACTCGTCAATGAACTGACGTGGGATGCGGCCGGCCATGGGTTTATTCTACAGGCCGCAATCGCTGCCGGCGGGAACGTATGCAATGGCCGCGTTAGCCGCCGAGTTTGGCCTTGATCTTGGCGCCGATCGCGCCCATGTCGGCGCGGCCCTGGACCTTGGGTTTAAGTACGCCCATCACCTTACCCATGTCTTTGATGGCGGCGGCGCCGCTCGCGGCGATGGCTTCGGCAATGAAGGCATCTATTTCAGCATCGGTCAGAGCTTGGGGCATATACACCTGCCACACGGCCATCTCGAGTTTCTCTTTCTCCGCGAGGTCGGGACGGGCGCCTTTTTCATACTGCTCGATGGACTCGCGCGCCTGCTTAAGCAGCTTTTCGATTACGGCGATGACCTGTGTGTCATCGAGGCTTACGCGCTCATCCACCTCGCGGCGCTGGATCGCGGCGCTGAGCAGACGCAGCGCGCCCAGGCGCACCTCGGCCCTGTCGCGCATTGCCTGCTTGGTGTCTTCCTTAAGGCGATCTTTGAGGCTCATCGCCTGAGAAATCTCAATACCGGGAACCGCGAGTGGGGGCGGTAGGCGTGGTCGGGGCGGCGCGGTAAGGCTGCATCGCACGCGCGACCTTCTTCAGTTGGCGCTTGCGCGCGGCCGCGGCCTTGCGTTTGCGAATCTCGGTGGGTTTCTCGTAATGCTCGCGCTTACGCATCTCGCTGAACACGCCCGCCTTTTCGCAGGAGCGGCGGAAACGGCGCAGGGCCATTTCAAAGGACTCGTTCTCTTTCACACGGACTGAAGGCATTGGACTCCTTGACGGAATACGTCTTGGGAAAGGGCGCGATTTTATAGACCTATCAAGGCTTTGTCACCGCCTGGAGGTAGAACCGCTACAATCCCGGCCATGCGCATCCTAGGCATTGAAACCTCTTGCGACGACACTGCGGTGGCTGTTTTTGACACCGACTGCGGGTTGTTGGCCCACCGGCTCCATTCCCAGACCGCTCTGCACCGGGAATATGGCGGGGTGGTGCCGGAATTGGCCTCTCGCGATCATATTCGCAAACTGTTGCCACTGCTGCGGCAGGTGCTGACTGAGGCGGGTCTAAATCCACAAGCTGGCGTCGGCGTTGACGGGGTGGCCTACACCGCCGGACCCGGCCTCATCGGGGCCCTGCTGGTGGGGGCGGCGCTGGGCCGATCGCTGGCGCTGGCTTGGGGAGTGCCGGCAGTGGCCATCCATCACATGGAAGCACATTTGCTCTCTCCCCTGCTTGAGCCCGATCCGCCACACTTCCCGTTTGCCGCCCTCCTGGTCTCGGGTGGTCATACCCTGCTTGCCGACGTACACGGATTGGGACGGTACGCCATCCTCGGGGAATCTGTGGACGATGCCGTCGGCGAGGCGTTCGACAAAACCGCCAAGCTCCTGGGTCTCGGTTATCCAGGCGGGCCGGCGATCGCACGGCTGGCGACAAAGGGCGAGCCACAACGTTTTCAATTTCCACGACCCATGACCGACCGCCCGGGGCTCAATTTCTCCTTCTCCGGCCTCAAGACCGCCGTGGTCACCGCCGTCGTCGGTCACACACTTGACGAACAAACTGTCGCCGACGTCGCGGCGGCGTTTCAGGACGCCGCGGTGGAAACGCTGGTCATCAAGTGTGAGCGTGCGCTCGCGCAGACCGGCCACTCGCGGCTGGTCGTCGCCGGCGGCGTGAGTGCGAACCAAGCGCTGCGCGCGCGCCTCGATGCGATGGCGGCGGCGCGCGCTGCGCACGTGTACTACCCGCGACCCGAATTCAGCACCGACAACGGCGCGATGGTCGCCTACGTCGGAGCACTGCGGCTCATGGCCGGTGAACGCGGGGAACTTGCAATCCGCGCCCATCCTCGGTGGCGTATCGAGGAATTGCGACCGGCGGGATAACGCGAGGCCTCTTCAAGATTCAATCCTTACTCCTTTCCGTCTCCCTTCCAGGGAGAAGCGGGACGGTGAAAATCTTTTCTACTTCTGGCCGATCTTGGTTTCATGACCCGCGATCAGCTTGCGAATATTAGAGCGGTGGCGGTAGAAGAGCAGCGCGCTCATCATTACCATTGCCACAAGATACGCCGTACCCGGCATGAGCCAGGCTATGTACAATGGGGCGATACCCGCTATCACCAGCGCCGAAAGTGACGAGTAGCGGGTAACCAGCGCCGTCAGGAGCCACGTTATAACGAGCAACAGTCCGATCCAAACGTTGAGCGCCAACCACACGCCGAGCGCCGTCGCCACGCCCTTGCCACCGTGGAATCCGAAAAACACTGGAAACAGATGTCCCAGGAAGGCTGCGAACGCCGTCGCTGCCAGCACGATTGAGTCATCCGTGAGCATATGCGCGATCATGACCGGGGCGGCGCCCTTGAGCACGTCGCCCAGGAGCGTGAGCACCGCGGCGAGCTTGCCGCCATAGCGCAATACGTTGGTGGCGCCGGGATTTTTCGAACCGACATCGCGTGGATCGGCTAACCCCATTATGCGGGCAACCACAATCGCGCTCGAGATCGAGCCGAAGAAATAGGCGAGCACCGGCAAGAGGTAAATCATGGCGCGCTATTGGAATGTAGCCATACGGCGGCGTCAAGCCAAATCTGCGCGGTGAAGCTCAGGACGGGCTCGCCCAACTCGAAGCGTTTCCGTTATAGTCGTGTCATGGACATCGTTTATCTGCATGACCTCGAAATCGAATGCATCATCGGCATCTTCGAGTGGGAGCGACGCATCAAACAAACCGTCGTGCTCGATTTAGACATGGCGGCGGACGTGCGGCGTGCTGCTGCAAGCGACCGCATCGAGGACACGCTCGATTACAAGGCGGTGGCGAAGCGGCTGATCGAGTTCGTCGGCGCTTCGCAGTTCCATCTCGTCGAGACGCTGGCGGAAAAGGTCGCGGAAATCGTGCTCGCGGAGTTCCGCATCCCGTGGATTCGCGTGCGCGTCAATAAGCGCGGCGCCATCCGCAATGCCGCGGAAGTCGGTGTGATGATCGAGCGCTCGCGCACCTAGTCCGTGGCGCTTTGCTTTGTCAGCATCGGCAGCAACGTCGAGCGCGAACAAAATATTCGTGCGGCGCTCGTTGCCCTGCACGAATATTTTGGGGCGCTGCTCGTTTCCTCGGTTTATGAGACCCTCGCAGTCGGTTTCGAGGGGGCACCGTTTTATAACTTAGTCGTTGCCTTCGTGACCGAAACGCCACCCCGACAAATCGTTACAATTCTGCGCGACATCGAGACGCGCCACGGGCGCGTGCGTAGCGACGAACGCTTCGGTCCGCGCACTCTTGATCTCGATCTGTTGCTTTACGGTAACGAGATAATCCACGAACAGCAGTTGGAACTTCCGCGGCCGGAAATCGGAAAGTACGCGTTCGTGCTTGAACCGCTAGCCGAAGTCGCACCAGATCTAAGACACCCGCGAAACCGCCAACCTTACCGGCAATTGTGGAATGAGTTCAATAAATCCCATACGTCTGCAAAAACGATCCGCCTGGTCTTTGATTAAATATTGCGACATACAAGACGCATAGATTGAGCGCCCCGCCTAATGGCGGGGCGCTCGGACAACGTCGGGTCACTTGCCGCTTCCAGCATGGAGAATCTGTTTGTCTGGATTATCCTTCCCTTGCCATTTCGGCAGATACTCGGCTTTCTCGCTCGCCCATTTACGGAAAATCCTCGGCTATGTCGGCATGTGCCCCACCCTAATCATCGCTCAAGCGGTCTCTGGCGCAACTCTGCCGACTTCGAATTACTCCAGTCGCGATTTCTGCCCGGGGCACGCCTTTGACATGTCCGTTCGGTGGTACGAACGTTTACTGGACGTTCATGACAACTTCACTTCACCCATGGCGTGTTCAGCGATGCGGGTGAGGCGGGGTTGTCGCGAATGCACTTAACGTGCATTCGCGCCGCCGAACGGCTGCGAAGGGTTTTGTTGCACCCAGGGCCACACACGTTAAGTACGCAATCCCCCCTAACCCAATCAACATTGCCTGCCGTCCATGGCGCAACTCCACGGACTTCGATGTATCCCGGCCCGCATACTGCCCAGGGCGCAGCGGAAATCGGCTGCGCCCGTTCGGCGGCACGAACGTTCGCTGAACGTTCATGACTTCTCCGCCTTACCCCTG
>JBGPGJ010000231.1:0-4197 GCA_041483795.1 Sulfurifustaceae bacterium | reverse complement strand
GCAGCGTCGTGGTCTTGCCGGCGCCGTTCGGCCCGAGCAGTCCGAAGCAGCGGCCGGCGGAGATGGAGAGGTCGAGCCCGTGTACGACGGTTTTGCCGTCGTAACGTTTAACCAGACCGTGCGCTTCGACTATGGGTTGCATGGTTTCAACTCTAACGTGTGCGCCGACGCGACGAAAGTCCGCGCCGTGACCGCGCTACAGGGATGCGTTCGGTGACGCCACCGACGCGGCGCATGAGCGTATTGAGCGCGAACCGAAGGCTTAGCACGATCGCGAATGCGAACAGGCCACCGGCGATTACGTCCGCGGGGAAGTGCATGCCAAGACTGATGCGCGAGAGCGCGACCCAGAGCACGAATGCCGCCGCTACGCCGCGGCCCACGCGTCCGAGCAGCGGCCACAGGCTCGCGGCGCACGTCATGACGAACATCGTGTGGCCGCTTGGAAAAGATTGGCGATACTCGGGTGCGCCGACGACATGCACGGTATCCGGCGCGAGCGCCGCGAGCGGACGCGGGAAATCGAGCGCGTGCTTGAGCCAATCGATCAGCATGCCGTCGAGCACGTAAGCCACGCTGAATACAGCCAACACGCCAAGCCAGCGCCGCGGCTCGGCGCCACGCGTCGCGCGCAGCAGCGCGATGAGTGCGAGCGCCGCGACGTACACCGGAAAGCGGTCGTGATCGCCGAGCGTCGAGCCGAGCTGCATCGCGGCGTCGAGCACATCGCCGTGCCAGCGGTTAATGGCGTAGAACAGCCAGGCGTTGACTCCGCCCCAGTCGTAAAGAAGCTCTTTCACGAACGCCTTACGCCAGCATCCCCAATCCCGCGAGCACGAGTCCGCCCGCGGCGGCCGCGCCGGCGACGCCGAACAGCCACTTCTTGCGCGTCAACGCCGTGATCGAGGCGAGTGCGATCGCGATCTGAAGCAGCGCCATGGATTGCTCGAGGCGGTGCAATGGATGCAGCAAGCGTTCGCTCCTGTTGTTTGCTTCACCAGAGAGCTTTTCGAGCGACTCGGCCTTGCCCTGAATCTCGGCTTTTTCCTTGTTGTACCGCTCGACTTCCTTTCGATAGCGCGCGGCCTTCTCGCCGCTGGTGACATCGGCGGCGAGCTGCGCGAGGTTTCCCTTTTGGCTCTTCGCCTGATAGTAGTTCCATTGGTCCGAGGCCTCGGCTTTCTTTAGTACCGCCTCGTTCTTGAGCATCATGGCTTCGTTCAGCGTGGTCGCGACGTGGTAGCCCACGACCGCGCCGAAAGTCGCCAGTATCGCGGTGAAAATCGCGATGAACTGCGCCAGCCCTGGGCCATGCTGCGCCTGATGCTCGAGTTCGTGTTCGTGCGGTGCGTGTACATGCACTCCATGACCGGACATCGCGGTTGCTCCTTTCGGAAATGGGATTTCAAGATTGGAACCGGCATTATACTCGGGGTTGGGCCCGCTATAATCACTGCGCCGCGTGTACTCAGTTAACATCGAGCGCTGGAGACTCACATGATTGCGCACACTACCCTGCGGCGTTTTCACCGCGTGCGGCTGACGGTCTTCGGCATCCTGGCGATGTCGTACATGTTGGTGTTCTTCCACCGCATCGCGCCCGCCGTGATGGCGGGCGATCTCATGCAGGCCTTTGCTACGTCCGGCGCCGCGCTCGGCTCGCTCGCGGCGATGTATTTCTACATCTATACGGCGATGCAGATTCCCGCGGGCGTGCTCGCGGACACGCTTGGTGTGCGACTCGCCGCGGGCGTAGGTGCAGTGGTCGCGGGTTTGGGTTCGATCCTCTTCGGCCTCGCGCCCGACTTCGCCAGCGCCGCGCTCGGTCGTTTTCTCGTGGGGCTCGGCGCGTCGGTGGTATTCGTCGGGCTGATGCGTGCGAACGCCGTCTGGTGGAGCGAGTCGCGCTACGGGTTCGTGAGCGGGCTCACGATCGTGCTCGGCAACGTCGGCGCCGTTCTCGCGGCGGGTCCGCTGGCCGCGGCACTGGCGGTCGCGTCGTGGCGCACGATATTCGTCGCCGTCGGCATATTTTCGCTCGCCATCGCCGTGCTCACGTTTGTGTTCGTACGCAACCGTCCCGAGGACGCAGGGTTTCCCTCGTCGCGCGAAATGGAGGGCCAGCCCGCGCATGCGCCGCGTACAAAGCACTGGCGTCACGCCTTGCGTGACGTACTCCATAACAGTGCCGTGTGGCCGGGCTTTTGGGTCAACCTTGGGATGCTTGGAAGTATGCTGGCATTTGCCGGGCTGTGGGGCGTGCCGCTGCTGCACGACGTGCACGGGCTTACGCGTGGCGAAGCCTCGCTCTACACCACTGTTACCCTCGCGGCTTTCGCCGTCGGCGCGCTCGCGCTCAGTGCGTTTTCCGACCGTACGCGACGGCGCAAACCGGTGGTGGTCGCTTCGAGTATCAGTTCCTGTCTAGTGTGGTTTGCATTCCTATTGTTGCCATGGCGGCCGGGGTGGTCGGGACTGTTGCTCTACGGCCTGCTTGGTTTTTGTGCGGGAGGTTTTGTCGTCACGTTCGGTGCCGCGAAAGAGGTGGTGGCGCCGAGCATCGCCGGCATGGCGATTGCGGTCGTTAACACCGGGGTGTTTCTCGGCGCGGCGATCGTGCAGCCGCTGTTCGGCTGGCTGATGGATCGAACCTGGGACGGTACGACGATCGAAGGCGTGCGCCGCTACAGTGCCCAAGACTACTCCAACGGGTTGTGGCTGTGTTTTGGGTTGGTGCTGCTGTCGGCGATCGCGAGCCTGCGATTGCGCGAAACTTACTGTCGTAATCTCAACGTCCATTAGCGGCTATCATTGCCGTCGAAGTGGCCGCCCGCCAGCCCTGGATAAAACGGCGCATTGCGTTCGTTTTCGGAGCGGGATCGCGGCATGCGGCACGATCGGTTGTACCTCGTTACCAAGAACCCGCTCCCATACAATATTTCCAATCCTGCTAAACGGCGGCGACGTCGCGCCGCGAAAGTCACAAATGGTTTAATCATTGTCATTGAATTATTTAATCATTCGGTGAATTCAGCGAGTTCGGAGGTACTGTCCTCGGTTCGGACATGAGCAAGGAGACAAAAAGTGTGCGTATTTGACTCAAATCAAATAACCTTTCCCTTACTTGTCTTATTCTTCGAATGAAAGAATCAATGCCGATTGACAAGAAACATGTGCATGGAGTGAATTTGATATGAGCATCATGAAAAGTGCGCTATGCGTTGGAGGGTTCCTGATTGGCTTGACGGGCGCGGCGATGGCCGCGGACGCGGTTGATGCGGCCGCCGCCGAGGCCTTGGCGAAAAAAAGCGGTTGTCTGATGTGCCACTCCGTGGCGGCGAAGAAGGTGGGTCCCGCGTTCAAGGACGTTGCCGCCAAGTACAAGGGCAATCCCGACGCCGAAAAGGCGCTTTATAAGCACCTCACAACCAATCCCAAGGTCAAGATTGGCGGCGCGGAACAGGCGCACGATTCGCTCAAGACCAAGAACGATGCCGACATCTACAACGTGATCCGCTGGATCCTTACGCTAGGGACGTGATCGCGCGGCTCACGGAAAGAACGCTGTGCGGGCACTTTGTCAGCGGGGTGATCGGTACCAAGGAGAAATTCCAGGTGCACCGCAGGAGTTGAACATCGGCAAGAACTGAAGGTTGATCGGAAAGATCGTCTAATGACGTACAGGAGCGGGCATTCACCATCAGCCAATACTATTGATACAGATCTTCTAATAAGGAATTCTCAATAATCCTTGAAGGGGAAGAAATGAAGATTAAACAGAGATTGTCCACAATGTCGGTTGCACGCACTACGGCGTTTCTCGCTCTTTTAACGGAATTACTACTGTTATACGCGCCGAGCGCTTGGGCGGTACCGTCGTACTCGCGCCGGTACGGCGTGGAATGCTCTACCTGCCACACCATGTGGGGCGCGCTCAACGCTTCGGGTGTCCAGTTCAGGCTCAGCGGCTATCGCGCGATCGCCGGAAAGGACCTCAAGCCGGTTTCGGAGGACCAGGAAATTGCAAAAGGGGTCAGTATTCCGACAACGCTGCCATTGTCATTTATCACAGGCGTCGGATACGATTACCGTCAGGAGAAACGCGAGGCATCTGACGGCACCAGCTTGACTTCAACAGGGTCCAGCCTCGCGCTCGAGGACGCGAGTATCTTCATGACTTCGCCGATCGGTGAGCAT
>JBGPGJ010000230.1:0-4225 GCA_041483795.1 Sulfurifustaceae bacterium | reverse complement strand
TGACGGCGGGGTTGTCGAGGACGATATCGGATGCCGGATTGCGGCCGATTTTCGTGTCACCCAGTTTTAAGCTGGCTTCGCCGACCAATTTGCCTTGAAATTTGATGACGAGCTTGCCCATGGCTTGTTAACCTTCCGTTCTTGCCGGTTCATGACTTGAAATAGAATTGTAGCGTCGTTACGGGGCATTTGATCGAATCAGACCGGGACTGATCTATTTAATCGATACCTCGAGCGAGGCGATTGAAACCGAACTCCTCGCCCGGAATTTGGATGGTGCCTGCTCCACTATTGGACCGCTTTGCGGCCGATGAATTTATGCGCGTCATCGACACCGCGGTAGCAGCGCAGCAGAACGAGTGCCGGCATAGGACGATTGGCGACCGGGCGCGCCAGAAATCCGTCGATTCTTTCCTTGCCGCTCTTGTAAGCCGCATGCATGGAAACGATTTTTTGGTTCATGGTCATCTTTTGGTTGATATCCGCCTTCCCGGTCAGTCCCTCGTTGCTCGACGCGGAGTTCTGGCAAAAAAGATCGAAGCGTAGAATATCAAGAATAAACCGATTGCCTGGACGAGATGGTAGGTCGCATTGTGGTTGAAGTAGATAGGATGCGCGGAGACACCGAGCCTTTGTATCGCCGCCGCCATGCCGGTGGCGCCCAACCCAAACAGTCCAATCAGAATCGGCACCTTACGATGTCGCCGATAATTGGACAAAAACGCCATGCCGAGAAAAATTGTCGCCGGAATGTAGTTGGCAATCGCGACCCAGAAATGCCGGTCGATAGCAACAACATAAATGGAATAAATCAAGAATTCGACTAGGGCCACTTTAATGACTCGGCCCCTGGTGGGCGGCGCAAAGAGCAAGCATGCGCCTATCGACCACACGCTAAATGCGACGGCACCCAGTACTACAACTGTAGCCATCCATAGGACGGCCGCCTGCGTGGAAGATAGATTCGAGAGGAACCCGTGATAGGTGCCACCGGTCAGTGATGCCAATGCCGAAAAGACAAAGAATGCCACAAAAAATTGCCGGATCTCTTGCCCGCCGCCGTCAACTCTCAACAGCATCCACGCAAAGATTGCGCACTCCGCTGCCAAGAGATAGTCGGTAAGGCTGACAACGAGTTCGCCCACAAAACCCCCTTCCCCCCAATAGCGTCTGCGCGATGTTACCAAAGATTTTTGAAAGAGCTAACGAAGTTGGAGAAACGCGGAGTCAGGGCTTGCAACGAAACATCCGCCGGTAACGCGTTCTAGCGGCCCAAGTGATTGCCAGATAGATAGTACGCAAGAGCCGGTGCGCCCGTCCAAGGGACTTTGCGAATAACCATCCTTTCAGGGACGACGATGAAAATGACACGTACCAAGAAATCAACGCTCCGCCCTACCCTCATTTTCCTCGGCATTCGGTCAGCGCCAGGACCTTTGGTGTCCGCAAAAGAACTTGCGGCGCAGCTCGATGCAGCGTAGTTACTGCGATCGGTTCGGTTTCGCGCCGCGACGATAGATCACGTAGTACACCAGCGCCACCAGCACGCTACCGCCGACCAGGTTGCCGAGGATTACGGGAATCAGGTTTCGCAGCATCCCCGTCCACGTCAGCGCTTCCAGGTATGGGATGGGAACGGCGACGCTGGCTTTAAGCAGCAGGCCGAGCGGGATGAGATACATATTGGCGATGCTGTGTTCGAAACCAGCGGCGACGAAGGCCGAGATCGGGAACACGATGGCCACGGTCTTGTCGATGACGGAGCGCCCTGCCAACGCCATCCACACCGCCATACAGACGAGGATGTTGCACAGCACACCGCGGAAAAACGCAACGGAGAACGGCAACGAGCACTTTGCGACGGCGATTCTGACATATTGCTCCGCGACCAAGCCGTTGTTCATCTCGCCGTGCTGCGACCAGAACACCAGCAGCGCAAGCCCGAGGGCGCCGACAAAGTTCGCGAGGCAGACGACAAGCCAATTGTAGAGCAACGCCGCGGTCGTGATCTTACCGTCGGCCCAGGCCATGGCCAGCAGGTTGTTGCCGGTAAACAGTTCGGCGCCGGCGACGATGACCAATACCAGGCCTAAGGAGAACACCAGTCCGCCCAGAACTCGGCTCACGGCAAAACTTAAGTGCGGATCGCTGGCCACCAGCACGAAAAACAATGCGCCCAAGCCGATGAACGCCCCCGCCAACATCCCCAGCATGATCGTGGGCAGCAGCGGCAGCCGGGCCTTTGCGACCCCGATGGTTTCGACCCGCTGCGCGATCTCTTTAGGTGAATATACGTCGAAATCGAAAATCTTCGGCATGGCGACTCACTCCAGCTGTTCCCATACGACTGCCTTGACCTTGTACTTCGGCGCTCGGACGATGACGTCACGATAGTGACAGGAAATGCGATCAGCGCCAATATCCGGAGCAAAGACGTCGGAACGGTTAAACACGCCGGCCTTTCGCACGCTCGTTTCCGCAGAAAAACTGGCAGCGCAGGTCGAGCGTAGAAGACGATGAACTTGGTTACTACGACATCTGCGATAACGGTCAAGAACCGCCACTGTTCCGCCAAACACTCACCAAAAGGTTCTTTACGAACGTCCCAAACAATAGCAATTCTTTCACCCGGAATCTTTGGTCCCGCTGGGGCTACTACTACGTCGACCGCAGCATAGCGGGCCCTTACAAAGGGCTCGAAATTCGAGTAAGGTCGCTCGGAAGAGGAGGCTACATCCGTGTCGGGGCAATTCACGTCATCCGCATGCCCTACTAAATTCCCTGAGTCACCACCCTATCCATTTAGCAGCAGGCAACGAAAACACGGGGCCACGTCTTGCTTGGCATTATCTGCGTACATTTACCTCTATAATCCAGCCTCCGCAGCGGCGGCATCGCATCGAGTTACAGTTTCGAACAGGAGAAAAAAATGAAACAAGCATTGATCGCGCTTTTTGCAATCGTCCTCGGCGCTAGCCTGACGATGAACGATGCCGAAGCAGCCAGACGCCTGGGTGGCGGTGGCAATTCCGGCATGCAGCGCAGCCAGCCCATGAAGCGCGATGCCGCACCGAACCAGAACGCCGCTCCGGCAGCGCCACAGCAAGGGGGCGCCGGCCGCTGGTTCGGCCCGCTCGCGGGCCTGGCCGCCGGCATTGGCCTGGCAGCGCTGTTCTCACAGTTCGGCCTGGGCGAAGAATTTTCCTCGGTGGTCACGATGCTGCTCATCGCGGCGGCCGTGTTTTTCGTCATGCGGCTGTTGTTGCGGCGCTTACAACCTCAGGCGCAACCGCTGCGCTACGCCGGTGGCCCCGCTGGCGCGGTCGCCTATGAGGCGCCGGCAGCGGGCGCAAGCACGGCGTCGGCTGCCGTATCGAGTCGGGCGCGCATAAACGGCCCGGCGGACTTCGACGCCGAGAGCTTTGTGCACCATGCCAAGCTTATTTTCCTGCGCCTGCAAGCCGCAAACGACGCCGGCGACATCGAGGACATCCGCACGTTCACCACGCCCGAAATGTTCGCCGTCATCAAGCTGCAAATGCAGGGGCGCGGAACGGCGCCGCAGAAAACGGACGTCGTGACACTCGACGCTGAGCTGCTTGAGGTCAGCGCCGAATTTCGCCAGCACATTGCCAGCGTGCGCTTCTTCGGCACGATCCGCGAAACGGCGGACGGCGCGCCCGAGGCTTTCGACGAAATCTGGAACATCACCAAGCCAGTCGACGACAGCCGCAACTGGGCCATCGCCGGTATTCAACAATCCTCTTGAATCGACCGAGCGACCCTTCAGCGCCGACCATCTGCGCACAAGGGTCGTCCATTGAGTACCCGCGTGAAAACTCGTCGAGACAATGCGTTGAGCAAAGCGCAAACGCCGAAACAGGCAATCGCGCTGGAGCAGGTTCCCAATATCGGCAAGAGAATCGCCGGCGATTTTCGCTTACTCGGGATTAGAACCCCGGCGGCGTTGAAGGGGAACGACCCCTATCGGCTCTATGCCGCGCTATGCCGGAAGACCCACTCCCGCCAGGACCCTTGCGTGCTCGATACGTTCATGGCCGCGGTCTCCTTCATGAACGGCAAAGGCGCAAAGCCGTGGTGGGAATTCACCGAACAAAGAAAAAAGAACTTCCATAAGCTCGACAAGTATTTTGAACGGCGCGGGAAACGAAATGCCATTGAGAGCAGCGATGTTCAAGACAGTCAGCCCGCAGGGTGGATTGCT
>JBGPGJ010000229.1:0-4252 GCA_041483795.1 Sulfurifustaceae bacterium | reverse complement strand
GCCATGCCGACGGCACGACACAGGGCCGCGGCCTGCGGGTGCGCGCTAAGGCGCAATGCGATGCACGGATGATGGCCGGTAATCCAGCGCGGCGCACCGGGGCGCGGCGTCAGTAGCCAGGTATGCGGGCCCGGCCAGGTAGAGAGTACTTCGCGCGGGAACGCTTCGACATAGGGCGCGAACTGGCAAATATCGGCGCCGACGACAATAAGACCTTTTGCTACCGGCCGGCGTTTGATGCGCAGAAGCCGGTACACCGCGGCGCGGTTGTGTGGATCGCAACCGAGCCCGAAGCAGTATTCAGTGGCGTAAGCGACAATCCCGCCTTGATTCAGGACGCGTGTCGCGCGCCCGAGTCCGCCGGCCATCAGTCTCGCGGACCGAATCGTTCGCGCACCACTTTATCTTTGGCTGCGACCTCGGTAGCGTTTGCCTTGCGTTCTTCGAGCAACCGCTGCGCGAGCGCACGATCGGAGAGGGCAAGAATCTGCGCGGCCAGATAGGCCGCATTCTTGGCGCCGGCCTTGCCGATAGCAACGCACGCCACCGGAATCCCGGCCGGCATCTGCACGGTGGACAGCAGCGCGTCCTGACCCTTGAGCGGGCCCGCGTCCATCGGCACGCCGATGACAGGCTTGACGGTGAGCGCGGCAACAGCGCCGGCGAGGTGCGCCGCCATGCCGGCGGCGGCAACGAACACCGCGCAGCCGCGCGCATCGGCGTCTTTTACAAAGGCGTACGTCGCTTCCGGTGTACGGTGCGCCGAAAGTACGCGCACCTCGCGCGCAATGCCGAGCTTGTCTAGTATTTCGACCGCGCCCTGCATGGTTTCGAGGTCCGAGTCCGAACCCATCAGGATGGCTACGAACGGTTTGGCCATGGTTTGATTTCCGGTCTATGAGTTACTACCGCAGAGGGCCGCGGAGCACGCCGAGAAAACAAGCAATTTAAATCCCTGCGTCCGTTGCGATCTCCGCGGTTCAAGATATCAATTCTTTTCACGCGCGATGGCGCGGTAGCCGATGTCGGTGCGGTAGTGCAAATTCTTCCAGTGAATGCCTCGCACCGTTTCGTACGCGCGCCGCTGCGCGGCGCTCACTGTATCGCCCAGCGCTGTGACACACAACACCCGCCCGCCGTTGGTCACCACGACGCCGTTTCGATGCACCGTCCCCGCGTGAAAAACTTTGCAGTCAGGCGCATCCTCGGGCAAGCCGACGACGGGCTCACCCTTGGGATAGCTCTCGGGATAGCCCGCCGCGGCCATGACCACACCGAGCGCGACGCGGCTATCCCATTCGGCGCTGACGCAATCGAGCCGCCCATCGAGCGCGGCTTCGATCAGCTCGATAAGATCGGATTTGAGCCGCATCACGACCGGCTGAGTTTCAGGGTCGCCGAAGCGGCAGTTGAATTCGAGCACCTTGGGTATTCCGTCCGGCGTGATCATGAGGCCGGCGTAAAGAAAACCGGTGTACGGATTATCCTCGGCACGCATACCGCGCACCGTGGGTTCGATGACTTCGCGCATCACGCGCGCGTGCATCTCCGGTGTAACCAGCGGGGCAGGAGAATACGCGCCCATGCCGCCGGTGTTGGGCCCCGTGTCGGCGTCATTCACGCGCTTGTGGTCCTGCGAGGTGGCGAGCGGCAGGATATGTTCGCCATCCACCATGACGATAAAGCTAGCCTCTTCGCCTTCGAGGAACTCCTCGACGACGACCCGCGCACCGGCATTACCGAAGGCATTGCCTTCGAGCATGTCCTTCACCGCCGCAGACGCCGTCGTCTCGTCGCTCGCGACGATTACGCCTTTACCCGCGGCAAGACCATCGGCTTTCACTACTACTGGCGCGCCGACCCGCATGATGTAATCGGTCGCGGGTTGCACCTCCGTGAACGTAGCGTACGCGGCAGTGGGAATCTTGTGGCGCGCGAGAAAGTCTTTGGTGAACGCCTTGGAGCCTTCGAGCTGTGCCGCGGCCCTGGTCGGGCCGAAGCAGCGCAAACCCGCCGCACGGAAGCGATCCACCACGCCGAGCACGAGCGGCGCTTCGGGGCCGACGATGGTGAGGTCGATTTGTTTCTGCTGCGCGAAGCGCAGCAGGCCGTCAATGTCTTGCGCGCCGATGGCGGCGTTTTCGCATTTGGTTTCACGCGCGGTGCCGGCGTTGCCGGGCGCGACGAAAACTTTTCCGGCTTTGGGGGACTGCGCGACTTTCCACGCCAACGCGTGTTCCCGCCCGCCACCGCCGATAATGAGGATTTTCATATTTTGATATTCACCGCAAAGGCGCAAAGAGCGCAAAGGAAAGCAAAAATAAAAATGGAGATTCTCAGTTTTAGCTCTCCTACTTGTTATTTTTCTTTGCGTCCTTTGCGCCTTTGCGGTGATGATTTTTAATGCCGGAAGTGGCGCATGCCGGTGAACACCATGGCGATGCCATGTTGGTTCGCGGCCTCGATCACTTCTTGGTCGCGCATTGAGCCACCCGGCTGGATCACGGCGGTGATGCCAACTTGGGCCGCCTGATCGAGGCCGTCGCGGAACGGGAAGAAGGCGTCCGAGGCCATGACGCTGCCGCGCACCTCGAGACCCGCGTCGGCGGCCTTGATAGCGGCGATGCGCGCGCTGACCACGCGGCTCATCTGGCCGGCGCCGATGCCGACGGTGCGGTTATTCTTGCCATAGACGATGGCGTTCGATTTCACGAATTTAACTACCTTCCAGACGAACAGCAGATCGCGCAGTTCCTGCGCCGTCGGCGCACGCTTCGTGACAACCTTAAGGTTTTTCTCCGTGATCGTTCCATCGTCGCGTTCCTGCACCAGCAGACCGCCGCTGACGCGCTTGAAGTCGAACCCCGCCGGGCGCTGTTTGTTCCAGGCGCCGGTTTCGAGTACGCGTACGTTTGGTTTTGTTGCGAGCGCTGTTGTGGCCGAGGTGGAGATCTCGGGGGCGATCAATACTTCGACGAACTGGCGTTCGAGAATGGTCTTGGCGGTTTCGAGGTCGAGCTTGCGATTGAAGGCGATGATACCGCCATAGGCCGAGGTCGGATCGGTGGCGTAGGCGCGGTCGTAGGCCATGAGAATCGTCTCGGCGACGGCCACCCCGCAAGGATTGGCGTGCTTGGCGATAACGCAGGCCGGTTCGTCGAAACTCTTCACGCACTCGAGCGCCGCATCGGCGTCGGCGATGTTGTTGAACGACAGTTCCTTGCCCTGGAGCATACGCGCCGTCGCCACGCCGGCCTGCACCGGACGATGTTCGACGTAGAACGCGGCACGCTGGTGCGGGTTCTCGCCGTAACGCAGCGCTAGCGCATGGTCGAATTGCATATTAAAGGTACGTGCAAACTCCGCCGACGTTCCATCGTCGCGGATGCGCCCGAGGTAGTTCGCGATCGCGTCGTCGTAGCGCGCGGTGTGCTCGAACGCCTTGGTGGCGAGGCGCCGGCGCGCCGGCGCGCTCACCGCACCGCGGTTTTGCCGCATCTCGGCCAGGACGACGTCGTAATCGGCGCTGTCCACGACCACGGTCACAGCGTCGTGATTCTTCGCCGCCGCGCGCAGCAGCGTCGGGCCGCCGATGTCGATGTTCTCGATCGCCTCGCCGAGCGAGCAGTCGGGGCGTGCGACCGACTGTTCAAACGGATACAGATTCACCACCACGAGATCAATCGGCGGGATTTTATGCCTGCGCAAGGTCTCGACATGGTCCGGCACGTCGCGCCGCGCGAGGATGCCGCCGTAAATCTTCGGGTGCAACGTCTTGACCCGGCCGTCGAGCATTTCCGGAAAGCCGGTATGGTCCGAGACTTCGGTGACCGCGACGGCGTTTTTTTTCAGCAGTGTGGCGGTGCCGCCGGTGGAAAGGATTTCGATATCGAATTCGCGCAATGCCCGCGCGAACTCGACCAGACCGGTTTTATCGGAAACACTGATAAGGGCGCGCTGGATCGCAATCATGGCCCGGTATTATAAAAGAAATTTCGCATCCCCATCTTCCCTTTAAGGGAGGGGAAAGGGAAAAGGCGCCATAGCGGCGCGCTCAGGCGCTGACTTTGTGTTGCTTTAACTTCTTACGCAAGGTGTTGCGGTTGATCCCGAGGATTTGCGATGCGCGCACCTGATTGCCCTGGGTGTGACGCATGACGATCTCAAGCAACGGTTTCTCCATCTCGTGCAGCACCATGTCGTAGACACCGGTAACCTTTTCACCGTTAAGATCGTTGAAGTAACGCTCGAG
>JBGPGJ010000228.1:0-4254 GCA_041483795.1 Sulfurifustaceae bacterium | reverse complement strand
ACCGAGCATCCGACCGCGGAAACACCGCAATATCTGGTGACCAGCGCCAAAGATGGCGATCTTAACAAGGCGATGGATACCGCTTCCATGGCCATGATCAATTTACTTCAGGAAAAGAAAAAGCTTTCACGGCTGGACGCCTACGGCCTTGCCAGCATGACCATGGACTGTCGCCTGGGTGCGATTGCGGACGCTGAAAAAAGCGTGCATTGCGTCGTGCCGAAAAGCCTGTGGGTAGTAAAAAAATGAGAAGCTGATGTCAGTTTCTGAAGACGCGGGTGCCATCGGCACCCGTTCTTTTTTATATTTCAATCGCGTTACTGCCGCGTTGTTTGTTCTCATGACGGCGCTTGCCGTCTTCACTTTGTTTCTTCCTCAGGCTTTGGCGGCGGAAAAAATAAAGGTGGTCACCACCACTGCGGATTTGCGCAGCCTGGTTGAGATAGTCGGTGGCGAGCGCGTTAATGTTGTGCACCTGGTCTCTCCCCTGCAAGACGCCGAAGCTTACGAGCCGCGACCGCAGGATCTGCAAAAGTTGCGCGACGCTGACATGGTGGCGAAAATCGGGCTGGATTACGATCTGTGGATGGACAAGCTGTTGAACAATGTCGCCAATGCAAACGTGCGCCGGGGAGGCAAAGCTTACGTGGACGCATCGAGCGGCATCGCCTTGCTCGAAATACGCGCAACCAATTTCGCCCCTCCGGCAGGCCACAGCCATGGCGCGGGCAACCCGCACTACTGGCTCGATCCCCTGAATGCGGAAATCGTTACCGGCAATATCATGGAGACGCTGGATCGGTTGGATCCGGCCAACGCCAAATTGTACGAAGGCAATCGCGCCGCCTTTCTACGGCAGTTGAATACCAAAATCGCCGCGTGGAAAACCAAGCTTGCGCCATTCAGCGGCCGACCGGTCGTCGCCTACCACAACAGCTGGCCGTATTTTGCGCGCCGCTTCCGCTTGAACATTATTGATTACATCGAACTGAAACCAGGCATCCCGGCCAGCCCGTCGCATCTGGCGGGCTTGGTGAAAAAGATGAAGCAGATGGGGGTTAGGGTGATCGTTAAAGAACCCTTTGAGCCTTCACAAAATCCAAATATGCTGGCGGACAAGACCGGCGCGGTCGTCGTCTCGCTTGCTTCGTCGGTGGGAAGCGTGCCGCAGGCGAGCGATTATTCGTCCTTGTTCGACTATAACGTCAACGCGCTGGCGGCCGCGTTCGCCGCCAACCCGTAAGCCAACTGATGATGGGCGAACCCATACAGTTTTTGCTGATTGCGTTTCTGGTGGCGATGCTGTTGACCGGCGTGCATACCTACTTCGGTATCCACGTGTTGAGCCGCAATATCATTTTCGTGGATTTGACACTCGCCCAGATTTCCGCGCTCGGGGCGACCGTCGCCTTTATGTTGGATTATCCGCCTCAGTCTGCCGCCGCTTACGCCTACTCGCTGTCGTTCACGCTCGTGGGCAGCGTCATCCTTTCCTTCAGCCGCGACTGGACCGGTCGTCTGTCCCAGGAAACTTTTATCGGCGTGATCTACGTAATTTCCGCCGCGAGCGCGTTTTTATTGGTAGATAAAGCGCCGCAGGGAGCGGAGCACATCAAGCAACTCTTGGTCGGCAGCATACTGACCGCTACGCGCGAAGATTTATTCAATCTGCTGGTACTGTACTCGCTCATCGCGCTGTTTCACTGGTTGCTGCGAAAACGTTTTTTGCTGCTTTCGTTGCGCCCGGCCGCGGCACGCCGGCAAGGGCTGCGGATCTGGCTCTGGGATTTTCTCTTTTATGCCTCCTTCGGCATCGTGGTCACCAGCTCGGTGGCCATCGCCGGCGTGCTGTTGGTGTTCTCCTTCCTGATCATTCCCGCGGCCATTGGGATTATTTATAGCGCGAACATTTCAGCGAGGCTGTTCATCGGCTGGGCGGTGGGTACGATCGCCAGCGCCGTCGGCTTGAGCGCGTCTTATTACTGGGATTTGCCGACCGGCGCCGCCATGGTGTGCGCGTTCGGTGCGGCCCTGATCGTCGCCGCGGCGGTGAGGCCGTGGTTTTTCGCGGCACGCGCGCAGCGCAGACAGGCCCATGTCAAAGCGCGCGCGCTGCTGATCGTCGGGCTGCTCGGCGCGATCTTTCTTTCCGGCGCCTGGCTCATTCTGAATCCCCGCGCGGATCAACCGCTGTTGGATGCGCTGGAAACGTGGTATCCGGCGATTCGCACGCCATTTTTGAGCAACGAGGAGCGCGAGATCTTGCATCAAGCCGCTGTTTCCGCGGCCAAGGTGCAAGCGCAGGCGCAGCGTCTTAACAACATCGAACGCAACAGCCGCTGGCAAGGCGCGGAATTGAGCGATGAGGAAGTGAGGAAGATGTCTTCTTACGTGCAATCGTTTCAGGAGATGCAAAAAGGCGAGGAATTCGTCCAACGCGAAATCAGGAACAAGGCACGCGAGCGCCAGCGTTGGGCGATCGGTATTCCCTCAATGCTCATTTGCGCCGGCTTATTCTTGCTCATAAAGATGACGACCCTGGCGGAAATTTTCAGAAATCCGTCTGGCGTAAGATACCGATGGTATCATCGCGCGAAGTCGTGAAAATGCTGCCGCGTTGGATCGCGGGTGGATCCATCTGGCGGTGCCGGTGCAGGACAGCGCGGTCACGTTTCGCGCGATGTATCGGCGAATTGCTTTTTAGGAGGCCGGTATGTCAGATGCCCTTCGTCGTGTAGCCATTGTCGGCGGCGTGCGCACTCCCTTCGCCCGCAGTAATACCGCTTACGCGCAACTCGGTAACCTGGAGATGCTCACGGGCGCCATGACGGCGCTGGTAGAAAAATATAAATTGAAGGGCGGGCTCCTCGGCGAGGTGGCGGCCGGCGCCGTGATCAAGCACTCGCGCGATTGGAATCTGACGCGCGAGGCGGCGCTCGCGAGCGGGCTCGATTCGCACACGCCGGCGTACGACGTGCAGCGCGCGTGCGGCACCAGCCTGACGACGGTGGCGCAGATTGCGCATCGGATCGCGCTCGGCGAAATAGATTCCGGCATCGCCGGCGGTAGCGACACCGCGAGCGATATACCGATTGTTTACGGCCAGAAACTGCGGCGCATCGTGTTGGACAGCGCGCGCGGCAGGACGCTCGGCGGACGACTCAGGCCGTGGTTGCGGTTGCGGCCGCGCGATTTGAAGCCGTCGTTTCCCGGTGTCACCGAAAGGCAGACGGGGCTCTCGATGGGCGAACACACCGAGCTCATGGCCAAGGAGTGGAAGATAAGTCAGCGCGAGCAGGACGAGCTTGCCTATGCGAGCCACATGAAGGCGGCGGCTGCCTGGAAGGCGGGTTTTTACGCGGACCTGGTGGTGCCGTTCTCCGGACTGACGAGCGACAACAATGTGCGCGCGGACACGAGCCTTGAAAAACTCGCCAAGCTGAAACCGGCCTTCGACAAAAGCGCCGCCGGTACGCTCACTGCCGGAAATAGCACGCCGCTCACCGACGGCGCGGCGTGCGTATTGCTCGCTTCCGAAAGTTGGGCGAAATCCCACGGCCTGCCGATTCAGGCGTACCTCACTCACTCGGCCGTCGCCGCCGTGGATTTTGCGGGCCTAAACGGTCCGCGCGAAGGCCTGCTTATGGCACCGACCTACGCGGTGCCGAGAATGTTGGATCGCGCCGGAATCACATTGCAGGATTTTGATATTTACGAAATCCACGAGGCCTTTGCCGCGCAGGTGCTATGCACGCTCAAGGCCTGGGAGTCGGGGGAATATTGCCGTACGAAGTTGGGTCGTAAGACCCCGCTCGGTTCCATCGATCGCAACAAAATGAATCTGAAAGGCGGCAGCGTGGCGCTCGGTCATCCGTTCGCCGCGACCGGCACGCGTATCGTCGCGAGCCTGGCAAAGCAACTGGCGCAGCGAGGGTCCGGCCGCGGTCTGATTTCGATTTGCACCGCCGGAGGAATGGGCGTGACGGCTATTCTCGAGCGTTGAGTCGTGAGGTTCATCAGCTAAGGAAGCTCTGATTTAATGACTGTTCACCGCAAAGGCGCGAGTGTGCCTGCCGTCCTTGGCGTAACATCGGTGGCTGCGGATACCACGGCCGGTACGTCCGTGTACCGGCGCTCAGCGGCGCGGATGCACGTTAAGTACATCCGCGACCACCCCGCTTCGCCTTTGCGGTGAGAAATAATACTTTTCGGATATTAATCAGCGGTCGCCTAGAGAACGGCGCGGCGCTCGTT
>JBGPGJ010000227.1:0-4273 GCA_041483795.1 Sulfurifustaceae bacterium | reverse complement strand
CCCCTTGGTTGGCAACAGTCCCATGTTCACGCCCATATTGATCATCGCCTGCAGGCCGAGCAGCAATCCGATACCCTGTGCCAAACGCGCGCTGTAGGCCATACCGACCTCGTCCGCCACGCGCGCGATGGCGAACGCGCGCACCACGATCACGCCGAAAAGCGCCGTCACGCCGAACACGCCGACCAAGCCCAGTTCCTCGGCCATCACCGCGAATAGAAAATCGGTGTGCGCCGCCGGCAGATAAAAAAGTTTCTGCACGCTCGCGCCCAGCCCCACGCCGAGCCACTCGCCGCGTCCGAAGGCAATCAGCGCCTGCGTCAATTGAAAACCGCTGCCAAACGGATCGGCCCACGGGTCCATGAAGCTCGTCACCCGGCCCATGCGGTAGGGCGAGATGACGGTCAACAACACCATGCCGCCGATGCCGGCCAGCAGCACCAGCACGAAGTGCCAAAAGCGTACGCCGCCGAGAAACAACATGAGCAACACCGTGAGACAGATCACCACCACACTGCCGAAATCCGGCTCTTGCAGCAGCAACATCCCGATCACCGCGACCACGAGGCTCACCATCAGGATGCCCTGGGTGAAATTCTTCAGTTCTTCCTGTTTGCGCACGAGATAGCCAGCGACGTACACGATCATGAAGAGTTTCATCGGCTCCGCCGGTTGCAGCGTAAAGAAACCGAGCTTGATCCAGCGCGAGGCGCCGTTGACGTGCAGTCCGACCCCTGGCACCAGCACCAACACCAAGGTCGCGATGCCGGCGAGCAGCAGATACGGTCCGGTCTTTTCCCACACGCGCATGCGCAATCGCAATGCCAGCGCCATGAGTCCGAGCCCGAGTGCGACGTAGAGCGCGTGGCGCAAGAGAAAGTAGGCGCCGAAGCCGTGGGTGCGCCCGGCGAACGCGACCGAAGCCGAATGCACCATGACCACACCGAGTGCCAGCAATACGAGCACGCTCCCAAGTAACCAGCCGTCCCAGAAGAATCGGGACCGTCCGGCGACCCGCGTCGGCTGCTCTACCAGTACCGCCATGCTCATTGTTTGCGCATCCGTCCTTTCGCGACTGCCGTTCCAAACCACATCGCCACAACTACACCGACAAGCGCCCAACCCAACAGCACAAGCCAGGTCATCATCGCAGCACCTCCTTGACGGTTACCCGGAAGACTTCACCGCGATGTGCGTAATCGCGGAACATGTCGAAGCTCGCGCACGCGGGCGACAGCAAGACCACGTCGCCCGGCTGCGCCAGCGCCTGCGCCGCCTGCACCGCCTCGCGCATGTCGCGCGCGCGGCGCACGGGCACGGTATCCGCGAGCGCCTGCTCGATGCGCGGACCGTCGCGCCCGATCAGCACCAGCGCGCGCGCGTGTCGTTGAACCGGGGCGCGCAACGCGGAGAAATCCTGGCCCTTGCCATCGCCGCCGGCGATCAACACTACCGGCGCGGTCATCCCCTCGAGCGCGGCGACGGTGGCGCCCACGTTCGTGCCCTTGGAATCGTCAATCCAGCACACGCCGTCTTTTTCAGCCACCCGTTCCGTGCGGTGCGCTAACCCCTTGAAGCGCCGTACTGCCTCGCACTGCGCGGCGCGCGGTATGCCCGCCGCTTGCGCGAGCGCCATGGCCGCGAGCACGTTCGCCAGGTTGTGCGCTCCTTCGAGCGGCACCTCGCGCGCGGATAGCAAACGCTCGGCGCCGCAGGCGAGCCACGATTGACCGTGTTCCTGAATCATTCCGTATTCCCGCGTCGCCGACGGTGGCCCAAGACCGAAGCGAAGTTGTTTTCGTCCCGGTCGTGCCATGCGTGCGACGATGGCATCGCCGGCGTTCAACACCATCGTGCCGTTGCCACGGAACACGCGCGCCTTCGCCTGCGCGTATTCGTCGAGCGACGGGTAGCGATCCATATGATCGGGCGTGACGTTGAGCACCGTCGCCGCGCGAGCGTTCAGACTCCAGGTCGTCTCGAGTTGAAAGCTCGACAGCTCGAGCACGTACATCTCGGGTTCCGGTTGGCCGAGCAGCTCCAGCGCCGGTATCCCGATGTTGCCGCCGACGGCGACGCGCCGACCCGCGGCCTGGCACATCTCGCCTACGAGCGCGGTCACGGTGCTCTTGCCGTTCGCGCCGGTGATCGCGATGATCGGCGCTTTTGCCTGACGCGCGAACAGTTCGATATCGCCGATCAGCTGCGCACCGGCGGCGACGGCCTGCGCAATCGCAGGTTCCTTCACCGACACACCCGGGCTAACGACCAGTAAACCGGGGTCGTGGAATAGCCGCTCATCGAAGCCGCCGACATAAAGTGCCAGTTTCGGAAACTCACGCCGTAACTCATCGAACTGCGGCGGCTGCGCACGGGTATCTACACCCGTTACTGCGTAACCGAGCTTGAGCAGATGACGCACGCAGCTCGCCCCGGTGAGCCCGAGGCCCACCACAAGCGCCTTGCGCCCGTGAAGCGTAAGGTGTGAGGAGTAAGGAGTGGAACCCTTCCGCCCCTGCTCGCCACGACCTGTCACATTCTTTCCAGTCTTTACCATCGCAACCTTTACGCTATGCACGCCGATGCTCTCCGTACTCCTTACACCTCACCTCTTACCCTTCACGCCTCACCGTATCTTCAACGTGGCCAAACCGACCAACACCAGAATCAAGCTGATGATCCAAAAACGCACGATCACGCGCGGCTCGGGCCAACCTTTCAATTCGAAGTGATGATGCAGCGGCGCCATGCGAAAAATGCGCTTGCCGGTGAGCTTGAACGAGGCCACTTGCAGTATCACCGATAGCGTCTCCACCACAAACACGCCGCCCATCACCACCAGCACGATTTCCTGATGCACCAACACCGCGACCACACCGAGCGCCGCGCCCAGCGCGAGCGCGCCGATGTCGCCCATGAATACCATGGCCGGGTAGGTGTTGAACCAAAGAAAACCGAGTCCGGCTCCAACGATCGCAGCGCAGAACACCAGCAGCTCGCCCACGCCGTGAATGAAGGGGAAGCCGAGATAGCCCGAGAAGTTGAAATGGCCGGTGACGTAGGCGAATACGCCGAGCGCGGTCGCCACCATCACCGTCGGCATGATTGCGAGGCCGTCGAGGCCGTCGGTGAGATTGACCGCGTTACTGAAACCGACAATCACGAAGTACGTGAGCAGGATGAACCACGGCCCGAGGTCGAAGGCCACGTTCTTGAACAGCGGCAACAGCAGATGGGTCTCGGCCGGCGTTTTGGCGGTGTAATACAGAAACACCGCGACCGCGAGACCGGCGACGCTTTGCCAAAGATACTTCTGCTTGGCGCCGATGCCGCGTGAGTCCTTGTTGACGACCTTTTTCCAGTCGTCCACCCAACCGATGCCGCCGAAAGCGGCGGTGGTGAAGAGCGCGACCCACACGAAGCGGTTGGTGAGATCGGCCCACAGCAGCGTGGCGACGAACACCGCGACCAAGATCATGGCCCCACCCATGGTCGGCGTACCGGCCTTGGTCAAGTGCGTGGCCGGACCGTCGTCACGCACGGTCTGGCCGATCTTCACGGCCACGAGCTTGCGGATCACCGCCGGCCCGACGACAAAACTGATGGCGAGCGCGGTCAGCACGCCGAGAATGCCGCGCAGCGTCAAGTAACGAAAGACGTTGAAAAACGAGTAGTCGCTCGTCAGACTGTCGAAAAGATGGTACAGCATCAGGCGCTCCGCTCTTGCGTCGCGGACGTACGCACGATGCCGTTGACAATGCGTTCCATGCGCATTACGCGCGAGCCCTTCACCAGCACGGTCATGTCCGCGTGCATGCAATCCTGTAACGCCTCCACCAACGCCTCGGGCACATCGAAATGGCGTCCGCCGCGCCCGAATTTCTCTACCGCGTGGCGCGCGAGTTCGCCGATGCCGTACAAACGCTGGATACCGAGCGTGCGCGCGAGCTCGCCCACGCGCTCGTGCAGCATCGGCGCTTGTTCGCCCAGTTCCGCCATATCGCCGAACACGAGCACGCGCTCGCCGGCAAAATCCTTGAGCACTTGCAAGCCCGCGGTGAGCGAGGCCGGATTGGCGTTATAGGTGTCGTCAATCACGCACGCGCCGCTGATGCCCTCCTTCACCTCGAGCCGCCCTGCGACGGCCTTGAGCTTTTCCAGCGCGGGAGCGATGTCCTGAATCGCTGAGCCCGCAGCGAGGGAGGCCGTCGTCGCAGCGAGTGCATTCATCACGTTGTGCCGTCCGAGCAGTGGCAAGCGCAATTCAATGTCT
>JBGPGJ010000226.1:0-4300 GCA_041483795.1 Sulfurifustaceae bacterium | reverse complement strand
GGCGCGCCAAACTTGCCGAGATGCGCCGTCAGGGCGAGGCGTTCCCGAACGACTTTAAACGCAATGTCGTTGCGAGCGAGATGCGCGCCGAGTACGGCGGCAAGGACAACGCCTGGTTCGAGGCGAACCCCGTGCGCGTGCAGATCGCCGGGCGCATGATGACGATGCGTGTCATGGGCAAGGCAAGCTTTTGTCATGTGCAGGACATGTCCGGTCAAATCCAGCTTTACTTGCAACGCGATGTACTCGGCGCCAAGTACGAAGAGTTCAAGAAGTGGGATCTCGGTGACATCATCGGCGCCGAGGGCGGGCTATTTAAGACCAAAACCGGCGAGTTGAGCGTGAAGGCCGACGCCATCCGCCTGCTCACGAAGTCGCTGCGCCCGCTGCCGGACAAGTGGCACGGACTCGCGGATACCGAGATGCGTTACCGCCAGCGTTACATAGATCTCATTATGAACGAGGTCGCGCGTAAGACCTTTCGCGTGCGTACGCAGATCGTGCGTTACCTGCGCCGATTTCTCGATACACGCGGTTTCCTCGAGGTCGAGACGCCGATGATGCAGGCGATCCCGGGTGGCGCGACCGCACGGCCGTTCGTGACCCACCACCACACGCTCGACATGCAGTTGTTCCTGCGCGTCGCGCCCGAATTGTATCTTAAGCGCTTGGTCGTCGGCGGTTTCGAGAGAGTCTACGAGATCAACCGCAACTTCCGTAACGAAGGACTCTCAGCGCGTCACAATCCCGAGTTCACCATGCTCGAGTTTTATCAGGCATACGCCGACTACCGCGACCTGATGAATCTCACCGAGGAAATGTTGCGCGGGCTGGCAAGCGAGGTGCTGGGTGGAAACATCGTGCGTTATCAGGACGAGGAGTACGATTTCGGCAAACCGTTCGAGTGCCTGACGCTTTGCGAGGCGGCCTTGAAGTACAACCCGGAGATTCGTCTCGCGGATCTCGGCTCGCTGGAGGCGATGCGCGCGATCGCCGCGCGTCTCGGAATTGCGGTAAAGAACACCTGGGGAACGGGGAAGCTCCAGCTCGAGATTTTCGAGAAGACGGTGGAGCAGCAACTCAAGCATCCCACCTTTATCACCGCCTACCCGACGGAGGTCTCGCCGTTGGCGCGACGCAATGACACAGACCCGACGGTGACCGATCGCTTCGAATTTTTCGTCGGTGGGCGCGAGATCGCCAACGGCTTTTCCGAGTTGAACGACGCCGAGGATCAGGCCGAGCGCTTCCGCGCGCAGGTGCAGGCGAAGGAGGCGGGCGACGAAGAAGCGATGCATTTCGACGACGATTACATCCGCGCGCTCGAGCACGGCATGCCGCCCACGGCAGGGGAGGGCATCGGCATTGATCGTCTGGTGATGCTTTTCACGGATTCGCCTTCGATTCGCGACGTACTTTTGTTTCCGCATATGCGCCCGGAGAAGTGAGGTGTAAGGTGTCAGGAGTGAGGAGTGGAGAGAAAAACTGATCTCGTTTACGCCTCACCCCTCACGCCTTACTCCTCGCTTGGTGCTTACTGATCGCTCATTCTTATCGAACGCTACGCAGTCCGTGGTTCGTCCAAGCGCGATATTATTGATGGGGCCAACGGCTGCGGGCAAGACCCAGCTCGCGTTGTTTCTGCACGAGCATCTACCGGTGGATATCGTCAGCGTAGATGCCTCGCAGGTTTATCGCGGCATGAATATCGGCACGGCCAAGCCCACACCCGAGCAGCAGGCGCGCGCGCCGCACCGACTTATCGATATTCGCGATCCGGCGGAGACCTACTCCGCGGCAGAGTTTCGGAACGATGCGTTACGCGAAATGGAAGACATTACCCGCCACGGGCGTGTTCCGCTGCTCGTGGGTGGGACGATGTTTTATTTTCGTGCGCTGGAATTCGGACTTTCGGACCTACCCCCGGCCGATGCCGACGTGCGCGCGCGGCTGGGCGAGGAGGCCGCGAAAATGGGGTGGCCGGCGCTACACGCGCGGCTTGGCGCACACGATCTCGAGACGGCAGCGCGCATCAACCCGCGTGACGCTCAACGTATTCAACGTGCGCTTGAGATTATCGAACTGACGGGTGAAGCGCCGAGCGCACTTAACCGGCGCATGCCGCCCGAGCCGTCGCCTTATCGCTTCGTGCGCGTGGCGCTTATCCCCCAGAACCGCGCGGGGTTACATGAGCGTATAGAGCAACGTTTTCACGCCATGCTGGAACTTGGGCTGGTCGCTGAGGTCGAAAACTTGTACAAACGTGGCGATCTATCGCCGAATATCGCGTCGATGCGTACGGTCGGGTATCGTCAGGTGCGGGAATACTTGACGGGGCGGCTTACCTATAATCAAATGGTGCAACAGGCAATCGCGGCCACGCGCCAGCTTGCCAAGCGTCAGCTTACATGGCTGCGTCGGTACCGAGGGAAGCCGTTTGTATTCGATCGTTTGGAGACGACAGAACGTTCATGTCTGATGTATCTACACCAGTGGGTCGCGGAACGCGCGTGACCGAGGGTTCAGAGAGACGGGAAGGGTTTCCCGTTGAACAACAACAAGGACAGATCAACACAAAAAGGAGGAGTAACGTCATGAGTCAGCAAAAAGGGCAAGCGCTACAAGACCCTTTTCTCAATACCCTGCGCAAGGAGCACGTTCCGGTATCCATCTTTCTCGTCAACGGCATCAAGCTGCAGGGCCAGATCGAGTCGTTCGATCAGTTCGTCGTGCTGCTGAAGAACTCCGTGAGCCAGATGATTTACAAGCATGCCATCTCCACGGTGGTACCGAGTCGTCCCGTGAAGTTTCAAATTGACGACGCCGAGTCTTCCGACGTCAAGGCACCAGGCAACGAGTAACGTCCAAGCCGACCCGCGCCGCCCGGGTTCGGGCGAGCGCGCGCTGCTTGTGCACGTGCGCCTCACCGGTGCAGTGGAACAAGAGGATCCGGAAGAGCTTCGTTTGCTTGCCGAGTCCGCTGGCGCGCGTGTGGTCGGGATCGTCACCGGCCGGCGCGAGCGACCGGATGCGGCAACTTATGTCGGTTCCGGCAAAGCGGAAGAGATCCGCGCAGCGGTGGCGCGCGAAGCGGCGGAGTTGGTGCTGGTCAATCACCCGCTGTCGCCGTCCCAAGAACGCAACCTGGAAAAAATCGCCGGTTGCCGCGTGCTCGACCGTGTGGGGTTGATTCTCGACATCTTCGCGCAACGCGCGCACTCGGCCGAAGGTAAACTCCAGGTCGAACTGGCCCAACTCGAACATCTCTCCACGCGCTTGGTGCGCGGCTGGACGCACCTTGAGCGCCAAAAGGGCGGTATCGGCCTGCGCGGTCCCGGCGAGACGCAGCTCGAAGCAGACCGCCGTCTCATTCGCGATCGCATCAAGAAGCTTAACGAGCGTCTGAGCCGGGTCTCGGTGCAACGCCGCGCGCGCCGCAAGGCGCGACTCAAGATCCCGGTGCCGACAGTGTCGCTGGTCGGCTACACCAACGCTGGCAAGTCCACCTTGTTCAATCGCCTGACGCAGTCGTCCGTGTATGCCGCCGACCAACTTTTCGCCACGCTCGATCCGACAATGCGCCGTGTGGAGTTGCCCGGCAACACGGCGGTGATTTTGGCCGATACCGTCGGTTTCATTCGTCACCTGCCGCACAAACTGGTGCAGGCGTTTAAGTCCACGCTTGAAGAAGTGGCGCAGGCAAGTTTGTTGTTGCACGTGGTGGATGCAAGCCACGGCGAGCGGCGCGAGCAGATGGAGCAGGTCAACCAGGTGTTGGAGGAAATTGCGGCCGCAGAGATTCCCCAGTTGGTAGTATTCAACAAGATCGATCTTACCGGCGAGAAGCCGCATATAGAGAGTGATGCCACCGGAGGCGTGGCGCGCGTATGGTGCTCGGCGAAGACCGGCGCGGGTATGGAATTGTTGCTCGATGCCCTCGGCGAGCGACACCGTCAACAGACACATCGACTGCGATTGCGGTTACCGCCGCAAGCGGGGCGGATGCGCGCGGCGCTCTACGAGCAGTTGGACGTACGCGCGGAATCGGCGCTCGAAGCGGGTGGCTGGCGCATCGAAGTTGCGCTGGATGACAAGCAACTCGCCTGGCTGCACCGGCATCCCGATTTCCACGAAGAGTACCTCGAGCGCCGTCTAGGGGCTCGCCTTGCCCGCATCGGGTCGCACGCCTAGAATGCCGCCGGGTGAACGAAATTGCGTGTAGGCGAAACGGGGATGTTGCGAATGTCCGGTGGGTGAGCGGCATAGGCCGCGAACGCCCGACCAAGGGTGAGGCGGGGTC
>JBGPGJ010000225.1:0-4308 GCA_041483795.1 Sulfurifustaceae bacterium | reverse complement strand
GGCAACGATAAACCATTCCCGGCAGGTTGCTCAGCAGCGTCGCCAACACGCGTTGGTTTTCTCCTAACTTCTCCTCCGCTTGCCGGCGGGCAGTGGCCTCTTCCATGGATTGCAAGGCATAACTGATGTCGCCCGCCAGACCTTGCAGTAGAGCAATCTGGTCGGAGTCGAACGCTTGCGGATCGACGGCGTACACGTTGATCGCCCCAATCACGCGCTCGCCCTTGCGCAGGGGGAATGCCGCCGTTGAGCGGTAACCGGACGCGCGTGCGCGTTCGACCCATCGAGCGAACTGGGGGTTGCTTTCGCAGTCGTTATTCACGACATACTGACCGGTGCGGATGGCCGTCCCGGTCGGTCCTTGTCCCGCGGGACTTTCGTCATACCGGATACTAATATTCTTTAAATACCCCTCGCCCACCCCCGCCATGGCGGCGGGCCGGACTTCGCCCGACGGTCGAGCCAACCCGATCCACGCCATGCGAAAGCCGCCGTGCTCGACCAGAATCCGGCAGGTCTCGGCAAACATCCGCGCTTCATCGGTTTCGCGCACGATCATCTTGTTGATCTCGATAACCGTGCGCAGCAGCCGGTTGAGCCGCAGGATCTGATCCTGCGAACGCCGTCGCTCCAGTTCGGCCGCCGCCTGTACGCCAAGGATTTGCATGATGGCTTCGGCACCTTCCTTGTTCCGCAGCGGTTCGCGGCCGATGGCGACGAGCAATCCGAGGCTTTCGCCGCGGACACTGAACAGCGGGATGCCGACGTAGGACTCGGCGCGCAGTTGCGCCAAGTCGCGGTCTTTGGGAAATAGCCGCTGCACGCGTTCGGGGTAGATGCAGACGCCTTTGCTGATCACATTCGTGCACGGCGTATCGCGCAACTCGTACTCGAAGTTATCGGCGATCTTGCCGTCAGCGCAAAAAGCAAGCGTGCGCACCCGCGGCGGCGGCGCGGCGACCAACTCGCCGACAAAGGCATAGGCCACGCCCAAACGCTTGGTAAGATAGCGAACCAAGGAAGGGAAAAAATCTGGGTCGCTGGTAACTGT
This sequence comes from Sulfurifustaceae bacterium, assembly GCA_041483795.1. Classification (GTDB taxonomy): domain Bacteria; phylum Pseudomonadota; class Gammaproteobacteria; order Acidiferrobacterales; family Sulfurifustaceae; genus JAHFQD01. The sequence goes on along the minus strand of JBGPGJ010000225.1, from coordinate 3,257 downwards.
GATGCCGGTAGCAATATCACGAAGGAAATCCGTGATCTGCGCGGCGTTACCGTGCTGCGCTAGTTGTTTCGCGGCGGTGGATTTTTTCGACATGGCCCCGGCTGACTCGTGACCCTCCTCTCACGGCGGGCGTGTCTCTAAGGATAGCTCAATTTCCGTATCGCCTTGATAGCAATGGAAAAAATCCTCGTTGGCTTTAAGCTTTTAAAGGCTCGGGGTGGGGTCGCCGCCACCGCGGCGACGTTGCTCGTAGCGCGCCTGACAGCGGATGCAGCGCTTCGCGGTCGGATAAATTTCAAGGCGCTCGAGGGCGATCGCCTCTTCACAGTCGGTGCAGATTCCGAACCTGTCTCCTTTGATGCGCTCGAGCGCGGCCTCCACATCGCGCATTTCGTCAAGCTCCCGCTGGCGCGCCGAGAGATCCACGCCCAGCAGAAGCTCGGCGACCGACTCGTCGCCGACATCATGCACCTGGCCGGCAAGCTCCAGATACTCCGCGCGCCGTGTCGCCATTAGCTCGGCGCGAAGGATCTCACGCAACACCTCACGCCGCTCGCGCAGGCGTTGCTCGAAATGACGAAACTCCGTGGGGCTCAGACTGGGCATCGGCTTCCTCCTTGAACGCGTGATCAGAGAAAAAGCGGCATCACCGTGACGGAATCGCCTGCGGCGAAGCCGGCGCTTTCAGCTTCGACGCGGATAAAAGCGTTGGTGTCGCGCATCGGACCGAGCATGTGCGAGCCCTGGCCCTTGAGCGCCTCGACCGAGAGGCGGCCGTTTTCGGTGTACAGCCGCGCGCGCAGGAACTCGGTGCGTCCCGGATCACGACGAAAGCCATTCGCGGCCGTCGCGGGGATCTGCCACTCGCGCGGCGTGCCGTGGTGCCAAACAACAAGCGCGGGTTCGATGAATAGTTTATAGGTAACGAGACTCGATACCGGATTGCCGGGCAACGCGAAAAAATGCGTGCGGCTGCCCACGCGCCCGAAGGCGACGGGCTTGCCGGGCTTGATGCGCACCTTCCAGAACTGGATCTCGCCGATTTCGGCGAATACCTGCTTCACCACGTCGTGGTCGCCGACGGAGGCACCCCCGCTGGTAATCACGAAGTCGTAGTCACCCGCGCGCTTGAGCAGAGCACGAAGTTGCTTGGGGTCGTCGCCCACCATACCGCCGTCCACGGCTTCAACGCCGAAGTCTTCGAGCTGCGCCAGTGTCGACAAACGATTCGATTCGTAAATTTGCCCGGGCTTGAGCGGCTCGCCAGACGAGACCAGTTCGTCGCCCGTCGCTACCACAAGCGCCCGTGCCCGCACATACACCGGCGCCTGTGCCACGCCGGCTGTCCCAAGCAGCGCGAGATCGTACGCGCTCAGCCGCCGACCGGAGGTGTACAGCACTTCTGCCTGGCGAAAATCCTCGCCGCGATAGCGCAGGTTCGCCCCCGGTTGCGCAGACTGTGGAAAGACAATCGAATCGCTGTCGCGCTTGATGTCTTCCTGAATGACGACCGTGTCGGCACCGTCGGGAAGGGGAGCGCCCGTGAAAATGCGCATGCAGGTACCGGGCGCGAGCCGCGCCGGGGCATCGCCCGCCTTGGCCTCGCCCGCGAGCGGCAGCCGGAAGTTGGCGGCCACGAGATCTGTCGCACGCACGGCATAACCGTCCATGGACGAATTGTCGAAGGCCGGGTTGTCCACTTGCGCGCGCAACTCCACGGCGGTAAAGCGGCCGCGCGCCTGCGCGAGCGGCACGATTTCGGTCGCTACCGCCGGCACAATGCGCTCGAGAATGGCTGACCGTGCTGCTTCGACGCTAAGCATGCTCGGAACATTAACAGGACCGTTGCAGGGGTAAAAGCCTGTTTGAACCATTCGCAGTGGACAAAATACCTTTACGCGGTTGAAATAGCGTAATCATGTCAAAACTGACGCACCTCAACACCCGCGGTGAGGCTCACATGGTGGACGTGGGCGAAAAACCCGTCACCGCGCGCGAGGCTGTGGCCGAGGGCTGGATCCGCATGCGCCCGGAAACACTCAAGCTGGTTCGCGAGGGTGGGCACAAGAAAGGCGACGGGCTTGCCGTGGCGCGTGTCGCCGGAGTCATGGCGGCGAAGAAAACGTCCGAGCTGGTTCCGCTGTGCCACGTTATTCCGATCAATGCCGTGGAGGTTGCGCTCACCCCCGAAGATGAGCCGGCGGCGATATATTGTCACGCCACCGTACGCACGAGCGCACAGACCGGCGTCGAGATGGAGGCGCTCACCGCAGTGCAGATCGCCCTGCTCACCGTCTATGACATGTGCAAGGCCGTGGACCGCGGCATGACGTTGACCGACATTCGTCTGGTATCGAAATCCGGCGGCAAGTCAGGTAATTGGATAAGGAGTGAAGGGTCAGGCGCAAGGTGAACACGTTGTTACCTCTTACGCTTTACGCTTTGCCCCCCTAACTCTCGAAGGAGACAAAACGTGGAAAAAAACGTAGGCCATCCTGTGGATGTATGGGCGCGGGTCATCGTGGGGATTGTGCTGCTGTCCATGATTTTCTGGGTGCAGGGCAACGCGCGCTGGTTCGGACTGATCGGCATCGTACCGATCCTGACGGTCGTCGTCGGTTGGTGTCCCGGCTGGGTTCTGCTCGGCATCAGCACCGTCAAGAAACCGTAGTAACCGCCGGGCTATTGGCTCGCGGGCTGCGCGCCCGAAATGGGCGCGCGAGGCTGTCTTCGCGCGGTGAACCTCTTACAATGACGGGTCCGCGTGCATAAATCGGTCGTCCTGAAAGGACGATACCCCACCAACTGAAATGTCCGCACCAGCGCCCAAGCTCAATCACGGTTTTACTTATGCTTCGTTGTTTAAACTCGACAGCCTGCGGCGGCTCGACGAGCTTTTCCTCGCGCGTCTGCACACTCATGACGCCAAACTGCACGAGCAGCTCCTAAGTTACCGGCGCGGCGATCATGGTCTCACCGCATTGCAGGTCAGCGAATTGCTGCTCGGCTGCGCCCCAGTGCTCGAGGATATCGTGGCCGAGGTATTCGGTATCCAGGACGCGCTGCGGTTGTCGCGCGAGGCCACGGTTGCGCACAATCCCGTGTTTACGTTTAAAAAGCAGTTTGTGCAGCGCCGTGCACGCAGGCGCCTGCTCAAAAACGAAGAGTTCGAAAATTTTACCGAACTCGACCGCTGGCTCGCGCGCGAGCTGCGCGAGGCCGGACTCGACATGCTCGACCGCGAACTCGCCGTCGCT
>JBGPGJ010000224.1:0-4311 GCA_041483795.1 Sulfurifustaceae bacterium | reverse complement strand
CCCAGTCGGAACCCATCAGAAGTCCGATTAATACCGTAACGGCCAGGCCCACCAGCGCCAGACGCATCGCCGTGACGGACGGATTCGATCGCGCGCGCACCAGACTGGCGCCCGCGGCGAGGAGAAATACACCGAGACCGACGCCGAGCGCGCCGAGTGCGACATATCGCAGGGCGTTCGCCGGGATAAAGAAACTCGCGGCGAGCGCCAGCGTGCCGAAGACGAGTAACACGTGCACTGCTGCGGCCACGGCGCGCGGGCGACGCAGCGGGCTGCCCGCGAGCACCGGCAGCAGTTGCATCAGCGCCCCGATCATGACCATCGTGAGAAAGCCGAGCGTCAGCAAATGCGTGGCGGCGAATAGCGGCGTGTTCCAGCGTGAGTCGAGGATCGGCGGTCCAGCGAGCAGCGCCACAACGGCTGCAGCGATGCCGAACAACGGCGCCGTGAGAAAAAAGCGCAGCGGGACCGAAAACGGCGGCGCTTGGTCGAGGCGCAGGCCGATGTTGTTCATGGTTTCACGACGCGTGTCGCCGCTTCGCGCGCGGCCTTATCCGTGCCGCGCCAGATGACAATCTCGAATTCGGTGGTGCGGCCAGGTTGCGTGCGCCACTCGAAGCCGTGCTCCTGCAGCCACGGGTAGAGCAACAGCGGTTCGCGGCGGTGCAGCATGCGTAGATACTCGCCGGCGTTAAGTGTCTCGAGTGCGGCCAACACCCGTTCGAACGGCTCGGGCGGCGCGAGTTCGCTCACGTCCAACACGCGCTCACTCATATTCAGCCGATGCCGGTGGCTTGCAATTTTGCGAGTATCGTTTGCTGTTCGGGGCCGAGGACCTGATCGATCATAGGGTAGAGGATGTTCTCCTCTTTGATATTGTGTTGCTGCAGTAGCATGAGCAGTGTTTCCGAGAGGCCGAGATACTGCTTTGCCTGCTGTTGCGTCAGCGCGGCGTCCATTTTGACAAAGAGATCGCGAATCATCTGGTGTTCGCTGCGCATGATCTCGGTCGGGCCGGAGCGATCGCCGGTTTTGGCTTCGAACGCAGGGAACACGACGTTCTCCTCGGCGGAGATATGCCGTTCCATCGCCTCACGAAAGCGCGCAAAGTTGGTGCGGGCGGCAGTGAAGTCCCCGTGCCCGACCGTCGCCTCGGTTTCGGCGAACATTCCATCGCAGGTTTGATGGTCTTGCGCGAGTACATGATGGATGGATTTCATATCGGTACCCAATGAAAGCTATCTCTAAGGAATCCCTGATTTATATGATTACTTGACGCGGAGAAAAGTGGATTGAAAATTTGCAGAAAAATCTCTGCGCCTCCGCGTCTCTGCGCCAAAAATTCATATTAATCAGCTTCCCTAAGCCGTAAATGCCTGAATCCCTGTCTGCGCCCTTCCGAGAATGAGCGCGTGTATATCGTGCGTGCCCTCGTACGTGTTGACCGCTTCCAGATTCACCATGTGGCGAATGACACCGAACTCATCGGAGATGCCGTTGCCCCCGAGCATGTCGCGCGCCACGCGTGCAATGTCCAGGGCTTTGCCGCAGGAGTTGCGCTTCATAATGGAAGTGATTTCCGGCGCGGCCTTGCCTTCGTCCTTAAGGCGGCCGAGGCGCAGACATCCTTGGAGACCGAGCGTGATTTCCGTCTGCATGTCGGCGAGCTTTTTCTGGATGAGCTGGTTCGCCGCCAGCGGCCGGCCGAATTGCTTGCGATCCAGCACGTACTGGCGCGCCGTGTGCCAGCAAAACTCGGCGGCGCCGAGCGCGCCCCAGCCGATTCCGTAACGGGCCGAGTTGAGACAGGTGAATGGTCCCCGCAGACCCGAGACCTCGGGGAATTTGTTTTCCTGCGGCACGAACACCTCGTCCATAACGATCTCGCCGGTGATCGAGGCTCTCAAACTGACTTTGCCGTGGATCGCCGGTGCGGACAGACCCTTCATTCCTTTTTCGAGCAGATAGCCGCGAATCTCACCAACCTTGCCTTTTTCGTCCACTTCCTTCGCCCACACTACGAACACATCGGCGATCGGTGAGTTGGTGATCCACGTTTTGGCACCGGAAAGCTTGAAGCCGCCCGCGACCTTCTTGGCGCGCGACTCCATCCCGCCCGGGTCGGAGCCGTGGTTGGGCTCGGTCAGCCCGAAGCAGCCGATCCACTCGCCGGTGGCGAGCTTGGGCAAATACTTGCGCTTCTGCTCCTCGGTGCCGAACTCATTGATCGGCGCCATGACGAGCGAGCTTTGCACGCTCATCATCGAACGATAGCCGGAATCCACGCGCTCGACTTCGCGCGCGATCAGACCGTAGCTGACATAGTTCAAGCCGGCGCCGCCGTATTCGGGTGGAATGGTGGGACCGAGCAGGCCGAGCGCGCCCATCTCGCGAAAGATGGCGGGGTCGGTCTTTTCGTGGCGAAATGCCTCCAGGATGCGCGGGGCGAGCTGGCCTTGGCAGTAGTCGCGGACGGCATCGCGGATCATGCGCTCGTCCTGGGTAAGCTGATCCTCGAGCAGCAGCGGGTCGTCCCATTTGAAGGAGGGCGCGGATTTGTCGGTCGGTTTGTTCATAGGGGTTCCCGTTGTGAGTGCTACACGTTGCTAGCGAATGGTGAAGCCGCCATCCACGGCCAGAATCTGGCCGGTGACGTAGCTCGCCCAATCCGAGGCCAAGAATACGAAGGCCGGCGCCACCTCCTGCGGCTCGGCCCAGCGGCCGAGCGGGATGCGCTCGAGGTACTTGTCCTTGAAACGCTCATCGGTGCGGATGATCTCCGTCATCGGCGTGGCCGCGCCCGGCGCGATGGCATTTACCGTGATGTTGTACCGGCCCAGCTCCTTGGCCGCCGATTTCGTCATGCCGGCCAGTGCGGCCTTGGCGGCGCTGTAGTTGATCTGGCCGATGGTGCCGAGCATGCCGGCAGCGGAGGTGACGTTGATGATGCGGCCGTACTTGCGCTCGATCATCCCGTTCACCACCGCTTGCAGACAGTGGAAGCTGCCGTTCATGTGCACGTCGAGCACGGCCTGCCATTGCTCGGGCGTCATCTTGTGCAGCATGGCCGGCCGGGTGATGCCGGCATTGTTGACCAAAATATCCACTCGGCCCCAACGTGCTGTGACCTCGGCGGTCATCTTGTCCACCTGCCCACGGTCGGCGACATTACAGGCGAAGCCCTGCGCGTCGCCGCCGTTGCGGCGGATGTCGGCGGCCACCTTATCGGCCGCAACGCCGTTCATGTCCACCACCGCCGTCTTGGCGCCTTGATCGGCGTAGGCGCGCGCAATAGCGGCGCCGATGCCCTGACCGGCGCCGGTGACGATCGCAACCTTGTCCTTGAGCAGGGGACTCATCGGCGCATCACTTGGGCTTGGCCAGTACCTGCTCGGCGAAGGCCTCGTCGAATACATGGCCCGCGGCGACCAGCTGGCGATACTTGATGAAGTCAATCACATCCATGCCGGTGACCTTCTTCGCGTCGAAGGCGTGGAAGCCGAGCCAGGCCTCGTAGTTCATGTTGGCGGCGAGCCAGTGGCGGTTGGCGAGCTTCATCTGGTCCCAGAAGAACTTCTTCTTGGCGCGGATGCCGTCAATGGACTTCATCAGGCAGTGCGGGAAGAGGTTGGAGAATTTCCATACCAGGGCGTTTACTTCCTTGTCCAGCAGCTCGAAGTCGGTCTGGCACCGGGCCATCAATTCCTTGGCCTTGGCCGCTTCCTCTTTCGATACCGGCTCGCCATAGACGATCTCGCCGTCGTCCACGTAGTTGTCGGTGCGCACCAGCGGATTGCGCACCCACTGCCCGTCTTTCTTCAGCACCGGCACCGCCTTGGTGATGAGGCCCTTGGCCTTCATCTTGTAGGCGCTCCACATTTCGCAGGAGATGCAGTTGAACATGGCATCTTCCGCGGACAGAAACCACGGCAGGAAGTCGGTCGAGCCGCCGTCGGGCGCCGAGCCGTGCTTGGGGCCGGCCTGACCGTAGATGGCGAGGTCGGACGAAACCGTCAGATCGGTGGCCATGCCGATCTCCTGGCCGCCGGCGACGCGCATGCCGTTTACGCGGCAGATGACCGGTTTCTTACAATTGAGAATGCCGTCCACCATGGCGTTGAACAAATCCATGTACTCGCCGTATTCGCTCGGCCGGCGCGAGTAATAGGCGGCGTACTCGGCGACGTTGCCGCCGGTGCAGAAGGCCTTGTCGCCGACGGCGGTGAAGACGACCGCGACGATCTTGCGGTCCGACGACGCTCTTTGAAAACCGGCGATGACGCCCTTCACCATGTCCGTGGTGTAGGAGTT
>JBGPGJ010000223.1:0-4315 GCA_041483795.1 Sulfurifustaceae bacterium | reverse complement strand
TATTGTGGCTCAGCTTGTCGGCGCGATAACTATTGAAATGCGGGCCGTCGAAAACGATGTCGTAGTTGCCCTGAAGCATTTCGCTACGGTAGGCACCCCATGTGCCGGGGTGGCGATAAATGATTTTCTTGCCGACAGCCTTACTGAGGTAATCGGTGATCGGACCGTAGATTTTCTGACCCTCTTCCGGCGTCTCGCGCGGTGGCGAGGTAAACACCAGCACGTCGGGGTCGCTCCCGCGGTTTGCGAGGGGCGCTGCGGCGCCCTCGCGCGGTGCAAATGCTGTCTTGGTGCTCTTCGACGATACTGCCCCTGCGTCCTTGATGAATGGCTCGGCTGAAATCGCCTCCGTCGCTACCATGCCCATAAAGGCGAAAGCCAATGCCAACAGCGAATATTTAGATGTCATGCGCCTGCTCCTTATTCTGTAATAATCCCCGTGAGAAGGCCAAGCGTCCCGCACCCCGGGAATTGCGCGCTTTGCCTTACAACCATTAATTACCGTAGCTGGGGTTCTTGGAAATTCCAGCAGGGCTACATGATACGGAGATGTCTCCCGACAAGCGGCACCGACTGTCACGATGAATGGCGTTCTGCCGTGGCAATCGCGTTTGGTCAGTGGATACTTCTAAATGACAGGTTTTTTTGGTTTAGTTACATTTACCGGACGGCCGTTGCCATTCCGCAGAAGCTGCTACACTGAATAAGTCGTTTATCCGCACACGCCGACAATAAAAATTCCCGACGTATAACGGGGCGTACATGGAAGCCAGCCCTAGCGAGAAGGACGTACCCACCACTGCCCCGGCGTCGCTGTGGACGTTGTGCTGGATTTTTTTCCGCATCGCCTGCACCAGCTTCGGCGGCTTCATGGCCATGATCTCGGTAGTGCAGAACGTAGTCGTCGAACGCCGCAAGCTCCTGTCGCATCAGGACATGCTCGATGGTATCTCGCTTGCCTCGATTCTTCCCGGTCCGGTCGCGGTGAACCTTGTCACGTACGTTGGCTATCGTCTGCGCGGTGCGGGCGGGGCGTTCGTGAGTGCGTTCGCCGCCGTGTTACCAGCGTTCGTGTTCATAGTACTGCTCAGTATTGCGTACTTTCGTTGGGGGCAGATACCGGCGATTGGTAAAGTATTCATGGGGTTTGTGCCGGCGGTGACCGCGATCATTGTCGCCGCTGCATGGAATATGGGCCGCAAGTCCGTGACCGGTGTGCGCGAAGGTGTACTCGCAGTTGCCGCGGCCGCGGCGCTGCTCGGGATCGGCGGATTTTTCAGCACGTTCGGCCTCATTCTGGTCGCGGGGGTCGTCGGCTGGTGGTGGTTCCGCGAACCGGCATCGAAGAGCGCAACGCAGGATAAACCCCGGCCCAAGCCCAGGCGTAAGCGTAGGCCCAAGGGTAAGCGGAGGTTCCCGGGTTCCGGTGTCAGCGCCGGTCTGTTCCTGCTCGCAAGCATGCCTGTTACGGTCGCGCCGCTTATGAGTTTCGAACTCACCATTCTGCTTAAGGTCTTTCTCACCTTTGCCGGCATGAGTCTGCTGCTCTTCGGTGGCGGTTATGTGTTCATTCCGCTCATCCAGGAAATTGTGGTGATTAGCCACGGTTGGGTGACGCAGCAGGAATTTGTAGACGCGGTGGCCATGGGCCAGGTGACGCCCGGGCCAATACTGGTGAGTGCAGCGTTTATCGGTCTGAAGGTTGCGGGCGTGGCGGGCGCGGTAGTCGCGACGGCCGGCATTTTTGCGCCCTCGGCGGTGCTGATGGTCGTGTGCACACGTCTGCTAGATCACATCAAGGAATCGGTCGTCGTCAAGGCGGCGCTGCGCGGCGTGCGCCCGGCCGTGGTTGGAATGATTGCCGCCGCGGTTGTGGTGGTTGCGAAGACGGCACCGCCGGTATGGGTGTCGGTGGCTATTTGTGCCGCGGCATTGATTGCGCTGCTGCGTTTCCGTGTCGAGGCAGTATGGATCATCCCAATCGCCGGCGCGGTCGGTTATTTCGTATATTGAGCCATCAGAGTTTTATTTAGCGAGGCAAGGAGAAAGACGTGCCTATTTTCATGATTGGGACTCAGCGTTCGGGGTCGAACCTGTTGCGACTGATGCTCAATCAATTGCCTGGTATTGCCGCGCCTCATCCGCCGCACATCCTGCAACGCATGATGCCGCTAGTGCCGAGTTACGGCGATCTCACGCAGGATAAAAACTTCGCCGCGTTGGTTGAGGATGTCTGTCGCTTGGTCGAACTCAATCCGGTGCCGTGGGAAGGCGTACAGCTCGTTCGCGCCGATATCGCCAAGCGTTGTCGCAGCCGCTCGCTGGTGGCCGTTTTTGGCGCGGTGTATGAAGCCCTCGCCGATGCGCGCGGCGCCAAAACGTGGTTGTGCAAGAGCCTGCAGAATGTTCTGTACCTGCCGGAGATCGAATCCTACTTCCCCGACTCCCAGTACATTTACCTCTACCGTGACGGACGCGATGTCGCGGTGTCTTTTCGCAAGGCGGTCGTGGGCGAGAAGCACTTTTATCACATTGCCAAGGAATGGGCCGGGGCGCAGCGGCTTGCGCTCAAGCACCGCGGCCTGATTCCGCCGCAGCGTTTCATCGGTATCAGTTACGAGGCGCTGACCGCTCACCCGGAGGAAATAATCAAACGGCTGTGTGCCTTTCTCGGCACGAGCTACCATGAAAGCATGCTCGAGTTTTACAATTCGGAGGAGGCGCGACGCACGGCGGAATCGAGCGCGCTCTGGAGTAACGTCGTCAAGCCCATCATGACGGACAATACGCGCAAGTTTCTGCGCGAGGCGTCCGAAGAGGATATCCGAATCTTCGAGTCGGTCGCGGGCGACGTGCTCGATGCGCTCGGCTACGAGCGCATCTATGTGGCGCGCGGACAAGAGCGCAAATTCACCGAGGCTGAACTGCGCCGCTTCGATGCGGAAAACAAGCGTCTGAAGGAAGCAGTGCTTCGCGGCACCGATGCCGAGGATCTGAAGCGCCGCGACCAGCAAGCGACGTTGCTCGCCGAGATCCGTCGTCGATGGAAAACCGCAATGGCCTGACGGTCGTCGAGGCGGTCGGCGACCCTGCGTGCGGCCGACGTACCCGGTTCTTGCGCGCTGCGGATTCGGCAAATTGACGACAAGGAGGGTATGTCATGCCTATTCTGATGATTGGTATGCGTCGTTCGGGATCGAACCTCCTACGGGTGATGCTGAACGAAGCCCCGGGCATCGTCGCTCCGCACCCGCCGCATATTCTGCTCCGGATGATGCCGTTGCTGCCGCTCTACGGTGATATCACCGAAAACGGAAATTTCGCGGCGTTGGTCGAGGACGTGTGCCATTTGGTCGAGATGAACCCGGTACCGTGGAAAGGGGTGACGTTCGATCGAACCGACATCGCACGACGTTGCCGTAATCGCACACTCGTTGCGATCTTCGGCGCGGTGTACGGTTGTGCGGCCGAGAGTTCAGGCGCGCACGACTGGGTGTGCAAGAGCCTCGAAAACATCCACTATCTGTCGCAAATTGAATCCTATTTTCAAAATCCGAAATACATTTACCTCTATCGCGACGGCCGCGATGTGGCGGTGTCCATGCGCAAGGCGATCATCGGCGAGAAGCACATCTATCACATCGCGCGGGAATGGGTACGAATTCAACGTCTGGCGCTCGGGCACCTCGCGCGAACCCCGCCCGAGCATTTTATCAGCGTGAGTTACGAAGAATTGACGGGCCAATCCGAGGCAACCGTGCGGCGGTTGTGTGCCTTCCTCGGCGTACCCTACAGTGAGCGCATGCTTCAGTTTCACAACTCGGACGAAGCTAAGCGCACCGCCGAGAGCTCCGGCGGTCTGTGGGGCAATGTCGCTAGGCCGCTTATGGCGAACAATACGCGTAAGTTTCTACGCGAGATGTCGGAGGACGATATCCGCATCTTCGAGTCAGTAGCGGGCGATGTGCTCGATATGCTGGGGTATGAGCGCGTGCGCGTGCGTCCAGGTGAAGAACAGCGATGGACGTCCGAGGAAATTCGCTGCTTTGACGAAGAGAATGAACGCCTGAAGCAGACGGTGCTCAGCGGGCTCGGTGCAGAAGAGCGCGAACGTCGTGACCGCCAAGAGACGTTACTCTCTGAAATTCGTCGCCGACAAGAGAGAGTCTCAGTCTAACGGTTCGCTACTGCATCCCAAGTTCCTTGAGCTTGCGCGTGAGCGTGTTACGGCCCCAGCCGAGTCGCTTGGCCGCATCCTGCTTGCGTCCGCCGGTGTGCTTGAGCGCGGCCTGAATCAGGATGCGCTCGAAGCCCT
>JBGPGJ010000222.1:0-4321 GCA_041483795.1 Sulfurifustaceae bacterium | reverse complement strand
ATCGACTTTTTCTTGAGCCGAACCGGTAACGAAATGGACGATTTTCCACGCATCCAGCGGCTGCCACCGTATGTCTTCAACATCGTCAACGAGTTGAAAGCGCAAGCACGTAAGCGCGGCGAGGACATCATCGATTTCGGCATGGGCAACCCGGACGGAGCCACGCCGAAACATATCGTGGCAAAACTCATCGAGGCCGCGCAACGCGAGGATACGCACCGCTACTCGGTCTCGCGCGGCATCCCGCGTCTGCGCCGCGCGATCTGTCAGTGGTACCGACGCCGCTTCGACGTGGATCTCGACATGGACCGGGAGGCCATCGTCACCATCGGCTCGAAAGAGGGGCTGTCGCATCTTGCGCTCGCGACGGTGGACCGGGGCGATGCCGTGCTCGTGCCGAACCCGTGCTATCCGATTCACACCTATGGTTTTGTCATTGCCGGCGCTGACATTCGTCACGTGCCGTTGGTGCCGGGCGTGGATTTCTTCGCCGAACTGGAAAAAGCGATCAAAACCTCCTGGCCGAAACCGAAGATGCTGGTGTTGAATTTTCCGGCGAACCCGACCACCCAGTGTGTCGAACTCGACTTCTTCGAGAAGGTCGTCGCAATAGCGAAAGAACATAAGATTTGGGTCGTGCACGATCTGGCGTACGCCGACATCGTGTTCGACGGCTACCGAGCGCCCTCGATTTTGCAGGTGCCGGGTGCGAAGGACGTGGCGGTCGAATTCTTCACGCTCTCGAAGAGTTATAACATGCCAGGTTGGCGCGTGGGCTTCATGTGCGGAAACGACAAGCTGGTCGGCGCGCTCGCCAAGCTCAAATCTTACTTCGATTACGGCACGTTTACTCCGATCCAGATCGCCTCGATCTTGGCGCTCGAGGGCCCACAAGACTGCCTCGATGAAATCTGTTCGGTCTATCAGAAGCGACGCGACGTGTTGTGCAACGGTCTTTTTTCCGCCGGTTGGATAGTCGAGAAACCGAAGGCAACCATGTTTGTTTGGGCCCGTATTCCGGAGTCGTATCGTCACCATGGTTCGCTCGAATTCTCGAAGAAGCTGCTCACCGACGCCAAGGTCGCGGTATCGCCCGGTATCGGTTTCGGCGAGTACGGCGATGAGTACGTGCGTTTCTCATTGATCGAGAACGAGCACCGCACACGTCAGGCGATTCGTTCGATCCGCGAGATGCTGCGCCGCGACAACCCTCTCTTGGCTCAAAAAGAACAGGCGCGCTGACCCATGAACCCCGCCAAGATCGGCATTCTCGGCCTCGGTACGGTCGGTTGCGGCACCGTGAACGTGCTCGGGCGCAACCGCGAGGAAATCACGCGCCGTGCCGGACGCGAAATTAAAGTCATCCAGGCCTCGGCGCGCGATCTTAAAAAACAACGCCCATGCCCCATGGAAGGCATTAAGCTCGTCGGCGATCCGTACGAAATCGTACGTAATCCCCAAATCGAAGTCGTGGTCGAATTGATCGGCGGCTACGAACCGGCGCGTGCGCTTGTGCTCGAAGCGATCGCTCACGGCAAGCACGTGGTGACGGCGAACAAAGCGCTGATTGCCGTGCACGGCAACGAAATCTTCGCGGCCGCGCAGAAAAAAGGCGTCATGATCGCTTTCGAGGCCGCCGTCGCCGGCGGCATACCCATCGTCAAAGCGATCCGCGAAGGACTGACCGGCAATCGCATCGAGTGGCTGGCCGGCATCGTCAACGGCACCAGCAACTTCATCCTCACCGAGATGCGCGATAAGGGTCGCGACTTCGCCGATGTGCTCTTGGAGGCGCAACGCCTCGGCTATGCCGAAGCCGATCCGACCTTCGACGTGGAAGGCGTTGACGCCGCGCATAAGCTGACGATACTGGCGGCAATCGCCTTCGGTATTCCATTGCAGTTTAAACAGGTCTATACCGAGGGCATCGCTAAGATTACGCGCGCGGATGTCGCGTACGCCGGGGAGCTTGGCTACCGTATCAAACAACTCGCCATCGCGCGGTGCACGAACGAAAAAGTGGAACTGCGCGTGCATCCTACGCTCATTCCGGAGCGGCGCATCATCGCCAACGTGGATGGCGTCATGAACGCTGTGTTGGTAAAAGGCGATGCAGTAGGCCCGACGCTTTTCTACGGGGCCGGGGCCGGCGCGGAGCCCACGGCCTCGGCGATCGTTGCCGATCTGGTGGATGTAGTGCGCACGCTCACTACCGATCCGACGAATCGGGTGCCACACCTCGCGTTCCAGCCGGATGCAATCGTGAACTTGCCGATTCTTCCCATGGAGCAGGTCGAGACCGCGTATTACCTGCGCCTGCACGCCGAAGACCGCCCGGGCGTGCTTGCCGACGTGACGCGTATTATCGGCGATCTCGGAATCAGCATCGAAGCGATTCTGCAGAAGGAACCGCGCGAGGGCGAAAAGGTGGTGCCGATCATTATTCTTACGCACCGCATCGTCGAAAAGAACATGAATATGGCAATTGCACGGATCGAGGCGTTGCCGGCGATCCAAGGCAAAGTGATACGCATTCGCCTCGAGCATTTGCATCGCGATTGGAAGTGAAGTTCGACTACTCAACGCAAAGGCGAAGCGGGGTTGTCGCGAATGCACTTAACGTGCAGCCGCGCCGCTGAGCGCCCGCACAGGGGTGAGCCGCGACGCGGCGAACGCCCGGCCAGGAGGGCCGGGCCGGACTTCGAGCGCAGCAGGACCGCGCAGCGAGAAGTGCGGGCCGTGGTGTATCGAAGCCACTGGCGCGACGCCAGGGAAGGCATGTAAATTTCCATCCTCTGCGCCTTTGCGTTGAGTTTCTCAAGGATTCTCGATGAACTTCGGTAGCCGCTACACCGGCCTCATAGACAAGTATCGCAACCGCCTGCCGGTTTCGGACGATACGCGCGTCATCAGCCTGGGCGAGGGCGACACACCGCTCATTCGCCTGAACAACATTCCGCGCCTGATCGGCAAGCATGTGGACATCTATGTGAAGTTCGAGGGCCTGAACCCCACTGGATCGTTCAAGGACCGCGGCATGACGCTGGCGGTGACGAAAGCGGTGGAAGAGGGCAGCCGCGCCATCATCTGCGCCTCGACCGGCAACACCTCGGCCTCGGCCGCAGCTTACGCTGCACGCGCGGGTATTGCCTGCTTTGTACTCATCCCCGAGGGCAAGATCGCGCTCGGCAAGCTGGCGCAGGCGATGATTCATGGCGCGGTGGTCATTCAAATCCAAGGCAATTTTGACGCCGGCATGCAGCTGGTGAAGGACATCGGGAACGAGACGCCTGTGACTATCGTCAACTCGATCAACCCGTATCGTCTGCAAGGACAGAAGACGGCCGCGTTCGAGATCATCGAAGAGCTGGGTGCGGCGCCCGATTATCATTGTTTGCCGGTCGGCAATGCCGGCAATATCAGCGCGTACTGGATCGGATATTGCGAATACCGCGACCACGGCATTGTGCACAACCGGCCGGTGATGGTGGGATACCAGGCGGCCGGTGCGGCGCCGTTCGTGCGTGGCCAAATGGTGGACAACCCCGAAACCGTAGCGACCGCCATCCGCATCGGCCATCCGCAGTCATGGGACAAAGCGTGGCAAGTACAGAAAGACTCGCAGGGCTGGTTCGACAAGTGCACCGATGAAGATATTCTCGCGGCCCAGAAGCTGCTGGCGCAAAAAGAGGGCATCTTTTGCGAACCGGCCTCCGCGACCTCGCTCGCGGGCGCCTTGCACGACATCAAAAAGGGCAAGATCCCCGATGGCAGCCGCATTGTCTGCACGGTGACCGGCCATGGCCTCAAGGACCCCGATACCGCGATTAAACAAAGCACGGCTCAGGTATTGAAGGTGGAGGCCAATCTGGGCGCCGTAAAAGCGGCTATTCTTAGCAATCTGGCCGCCTAGCTAACCTTCAAGATAGCGTTCCCCCCCCCCGGCGGAAAACCTTCTTCCGGGAGCAGCCCGGCCCTGGGGATGCACCCCAAGACCTTTGTTCCCCCCGGTCTTTATGCCCGTCATTCCGCCCTTGATTGGCATAGCTATTGCTCTTAATAGCCTGAAAGACGGTCAACGGAACAAGCCGTATCAAGGAAGATGCGGACCTAACGGAGAACTATCATGAGTGGGGTTCAGGACGTGCGGCCGGCCGGCGAGACGCAGCTGATCTTCGAACCGGTGTTGGACATTGCCGGCGTACGCTATCTCTACAGCAAACTGGACGGTGCGCTCACCGGCGCCAAGGCGTTGGTGTTGGATGCGAGCCGCGTGCAACGCATAGATACGGCGGCGCTACAGCTCCTGGCGGCGTTTTGT
>JBGPGJ010000221.1:0-4332 GCA_041483795.1 Sulfurifustaceae bacterium | reverse complement strand
CGTTTTGACAATTAAGGGCCTTGGCCAGGATTCGGGCCACCGAGGTCTTTCCGACTCCCCGAGGGCCGCTGAACAGATAGGCATGGGCCACCCTCCCGGACTTGATGGCGTTTTGCAAGGTCTGGGTTACATGATTCTGCCCCAAAACATCTTCGAAAACCTGGGGCCGGCATTTCCGGGCTAGAACGAGATAGGACATAACAAACAGGCGTAAGGGTTAAGGCACAAGGCGCAAGGTATTAGGTGTATGGTATAAGGTCAGTTCCGCAATCCGCAATCTGAAAGCCAAAAAGCAAATGGCGGAGAGAGAGGGATTCGAACCCTCGATGGGATTTTGTCCCATACGCCCTTAGCAGGGGCGCGCCTTCGACCAACTCGGCCATCTCTCCGGTCGAACGCGCACGAAGCATACCCGCTGGAAAAAGCGGCGTAAAGCTTTCTTACCTCAGGCCTTACCTGCTTTGGCGACGTTCGGATCGTAAATAATTCCGGCTTCGCGCTCTTTCTTGATGCGCTCGTAGATCTCCTCACGGTGAACCGGGATTTCCTTCGGCGCATTGATGCCGATTCGTACCTGGTTCCCCTTGATCCCGAGTACCGTTACCTGCACATCGTCACCGATGTTCAGGGTCTCGCCGATGCGTCTGGTTAAAATCAACATTGTGCTACTCCTACTTGTAGCTGGTGTCCGTTAATCGTCCGTAAGCCCCTTGCTCATTCGACGCCCACCCTGGGCACCGACTCCTCTCTCGTCCTCGCTCTCGCCCGTTTCAGGAATTCGCCTATCACTGGCTCTGGGCCAACTACCCAATCCCTCCGTAGGGACGGAAACACCGTCATTCTGTCGGTGGTACCATGCACGGAAATCACCGGTTAGACCAGAAAATTCCGCAATCAAGTAGCTTGCCAATAATAATGCAGCTTCCGTGCCAGCCGGAAAGAGGGGGTGCCCAATCCGATTATGTGGCTTTTTCTAGTCCAAAAGCGCTGTGTAGCGCCCGCACGCCAAGCTCAAGGTACTTTTCTTCTACGACTACTGACACCTTGATTTCGGAGGTGGAAATCATCTGGATATTAATGCCTTCGTCGGCCAGCGTACGAAACATTTGGGCGGCGATGCCGGCGTGCGACCGCATGCCTACCCCCACCACGGAAATCTTGACGATCTTATCGTCGCCCGATGCCTCGCGCGCCTTGAGTTCCCGCGCCACACCTTTAAGAATTTCAAGCGCCTTCTTGTAGTCGCCACGATGGACCGTGAACGTAAAATCGGCATTACCGTCGGCACCGACGTTCTGCACGATCATGTCTACGTTGATGTTCGCCTTGCCGATCTCGCCCAGTATGTGGGCCGCGATGCCGGGGCGATCCGGCACTCCACGAAGGACCAGCTTGGCCTCATCTCGATTGAAGGCGATACCTGAAATCAACGGCGCTTCCATTTCTTTTTCCTCGTACGTAATCAGCGTGCCTGGACCGTCCTCGAACGAGGACAACACACGCAGCGGCACTTTATATTTGCCGGCGAATTCCACCGAACGAATTTGCAGAACTTTAGCTCCGAGGCTCGCCATCTCAAGCATCTCTTCAACCGTGATGCGGTCGAGACGCCGCGCCTCGGGAACGATGCGCGGATCGGTCGTGTAAACGCCGTCCACATCGGTATAGATCTGACACTCGTCGGCCTTAAGCGCCGCTGCCATCGCTACGGCCGTGGTATCCGAACCGCCGCGACCCAGGGTGGTGATATTCCCTTCCTCATCCGCACCTTGGAAACCGGCTACCACTACGACACGACCCTGCGCAAGGTCCTTGCGCACGCGCGCACCGTCAATGCCGAGAATACGCGCCTTGCCGTGCGCGTTGTCGGTCAGGATATGCACCTGGTGGCCGGTATACGAACGCGCCGGCACACCTTTGCTTTCGAGCGCCATGCTGAGCAATGCGATCGTGGTTTGTTCTCCGGTCGCAAGCAACACATCGAGCTCGCGTGCCGGCGGCTCAGCATGCACCTGCTTAGCCAGGTTGATCAGCCGATCGGTGTCGCCGCTCATCGCGGAAACTACCACGACCATATCATGCCCCTGTGCGCGCCAACGCGCCACGCGCTCGGCAACCGCGTTAATGCGTTCGGGGCTACCCACCGATGTACCACCGTATTTTTGAACGATCAGCGCCACAAAAATCCGACAAGCAGATAAGAAAGCTCTAACTAAATGAGTTTTTGTCGCAGAGACGCGGAGACTCGGAGATTCTTGTTTTGATTACCCATCGTCTTTCTCTGCGCCTTTTCGCCTCTGCGTCGAACGATCATATAAATCAGAACTTCGTTAATTTAAAAGCCGCACATTAGACCTGCTTTCTTTTTGGGAGTAAACAAGCGGTTATTTAGTTTATGAGGCTCAGCTTAGACGTTGCTCAACCCACCCCGGCAGATCCGAAAGCGCGGCATCGAGACTCGACGGATCGTTGCCCCCCGCCTGCGCCATGTCCGGGCGGCCGCCGCCCTTCCCACCGACTTTGACAGCAACTTGATTCACAAGATCGCTCGCGTGCAAGCGACCGACAAGATCCTTCGTCACACCGGCGATAAGCGTAACTTTGCCGTCCACCACCGATGCCAACACGATGGCGGCCGGAGCTAGTCTGTCTTTGAGCTGGTCTATCGCTTCACGCAAACCTTTAGCATCCGCTCCGTCCAAACGCGCGGCAAGAACTTTCACTCCTTTAATCTGCTTCACCTGGGAGGCAAGGTCTACTGACTCGCCGCGGGTAAGCTTGCCACGCCATTGCTCGACATCTTTCTCGAGCGTTTTGATCCGCGTTTGCAGCTGCTCAATCTTGCGCGCCACTTCGTCGGGATGGGCGCGTAAGAGGTTGGCTACGCTCGCGAGCTTTTGTTCCGTTTCGCGCACGTACGCCAACGCCCCTGCACCGGTAACGGCCTCGATGCGTCGCACCCCAGCGGCAACGCCGCTTTCGGAGGTAATCTTGAACAGACCGATGTCGCCGGTACGCCGCACGTGCGTACCGCCGCAGAGTTCGACTGAAAAATCGCTCATCCGAAGCACGCGGACCTTTTCAGTGTATTTTTCCCCAAATAGCGCCATGGCCCCGCTGACTTTCGCGTCATCGAGATTCATAACACGCGTTTCCACTTCGTGATTAGCACGAATCTGCGTATTCACCAGGTCTTCGATGTCTTGCAATTCATCCGGTGTAACCGGCTGAAGATGAGAAAAATCAAAACGAAGATATTCCGGATGAACAAGTGAGCCCTTCTGGGCCACGTGCACACCGAGCGCCTGACGCAACGCAGCGTGCAACAGGTGCGTTGCAGAATGATTCAACCTTGTCTTTTGGCGCCATTCCTTATCAATACGGGCCTCGAGGGAATCTCCAACCCGGATTCGTCCGCGCTCAACGCGACCGATATGCAAATGTGTGCCCGATGGGTGTTTCTTGGTGTCCTGCACAATGAATTGTCCGGTCTTGCCGACCAGAATTCCCGTATCGCCGACCTGACCGCCCGACTCGGCGTAGAACGGTGTGCGATCCAGCACGACAATTCCGACCTCGTTTTCCTCCAACATCTCCGTTCGCATTTTTAGGTCACGATAGAGTTCAGTGACGTGGG
This sequence comes from Sulfurifustaceae bacterium, assembly GCA_041483795.1. Taxonomy (GTDB): domain Bacteria; phylum Pseudomonadota; class Gammaproteobacteria; order Acidiferrobacterales; family Sulfurifustaceae; genus JAHFQD01. The sequence goes on along the minus strand of JBGPGJ010000221.1, from coordinate 695 downwards.
CGTTGTCTTGCTCGTGCTCATAACCGCTGAACTCGGTCCCGTGATCGGCGACAATCGCCGCGTTATAGTCTGTGTCGAACTTGCCGGCCGCGCGTGCACGATCGCGCTGAGCTTCCATCTCGCGCTCGAAGCCCGCCATATCGAGCTTGAGATTTCGTTCCAGCGCCACGTCACGCGTGAGGTCCACCGGAAAGCCATAGGTGTCGTAGAGCTTGAAAATCAGCTCGCCGGGAATCGTGTCGCTCTTGATTGTTGCCAACCCGTCGTCGAGGATACGCAGCCCCTGTTCAAGTGTCTCGTTGAAGCGCTCCTCCTCTTGCATGAGCGCACGTTCTACCGACACCTGTGCCTTCGCCAGCTCGGGATAAGCCGACCCCATCTCCGCAACCAACGGCGCAACGAGCTTGTAGAAGAAGGTTTCCTGCGCCCCCAAACGATGCCCGTGGCGAATCGCGCGGCGGACGATACGACGCAGCACATAGCCGCGACCTTCGTTCGACGGCAGCACACCGTCGGTAATAAGAAATGCCGCGGCACGAATGTGGTCAGCCACCACGTTAAGCGAGTGACTTTTTACGCCCTGCGCACTCAGGATCTCCTGCGCCGCACGGATGAGGTTTCGAAAAAGGTCAATCTCATAGTTGCTATGTACGCCCTGCATCACTGCAACGATACGTTCAAGCCCCAACCCGGTG
>JBGPGJ010000220.1:0-4344 GCA_041483795.1 Sulfurifustaceae bacterium | reverse complement strand
AGGCGATCGCGCCCACCACGTACCGCAAGCAGCAGACGTTTTCCGAAAACCAACAAAACGCCCCAGCGTAACCTTGCGCCAGTGGATAGCGTTTGGATCGCTCGCAATTTTGCTGCGCGCTTTTACCGTACTAATGTCCACGCCGAAGTCTCCGTTTAAACTCCGTTAAAATCCTAGCCGTCCACGCAGACATATACAACTACACGAGTTGACGGAAATCAATCAGTTGGGGACACCACGAGACACGTTTTACTGCCTTCACACGGCAGGGGTCGCAGGTTCGAACCCTGCATCGCCCACCATTTTTTCAAGTAGCTTGCGAATTCGCACCCGTCTTCGCACTACAGCAGCGTCTTGCTTTGCTGGCATTTTGTCGGCGCGTCGCTAACGCACTTCGTTGGCGACGTGGCTGGAATAGTCATTCACCCTTCTGAAAACAATTAACCGCGTTTAAGAGGTCCATCTCGTCCACAATATCGTAACAATCAAAAAGAGCCTCCTCGCGTTGGCGACTCCAAACTCTAGCGCGAGATTGATAGAGCGTATTTCACGCTTTTGTCCAGAAGCTTTTTAAACCCGCCGTGATCGTCAATCATCCGACCCGGAATAACGGCGTACTCCTTTTTTACATGTCCGTTTGGAAAATACTTTAGGGGCGAAACGCCTTTTTCCTTAAAGAGCTCGGCAAGAGTTCGAGGCGGAAGCCTGAGAGCTATACCAAACTTCCCGCATGAAACAAATATGCTGCCGTTGACATAACCGGCGACCGCCCCGAAACAGTTTTTAAATTCCATCCGATAACTACTAAACAATCTCGGGCGGGTCCGCTTTAGAAGGTCTTCCAGATTGTTTAAGTAGTTGATCTTCATTAACCGATCGTACCCGGAAGCGAGTCGTCAAGCTCTTCGACGAATCGCTTTGGCATCCTGCCAAGCAAAACTCAGGTGTTTTCTAGAGCGCCTGGAGATCTGGATCAACGTAATCCCACGGCTGCCTGCTGGAACTCCAAACAACCTTCTTCGGTTTGAAGAGGCTTGGGTCGTCCAGGCTTGCTGCATGGAAAAAGACCAGCTCCGGATAACCTGAGCTCTTTTTCAAGATCGGGCTACCGCAAGTAGGGCAGAATCCGGCGCTCACCGTATTGCGGCTATCTGCGGTCAACTCATAAAAATTAAGTTTGCCAACGATCGAAACGGCATCCACCGGAAACGCGAGCTGCGACGCATGCCCCGCACCAGTCACCCTCTGGCACTGCCTACAGCAGCAGTGAATTGAAACCCGTGGTTCCGCTCGTGATTCATACCGTACCGCACCACAGGCGCAGCCGCCTCTATATGTATTCATCGTTGCACTACCTCCAGTGCGGTGGGTACGTCCGTTCATAACCCGGGAGCGCCTCGACCCGCTTCATCCACGCCTCGAGCTTCGGGTAGTGCGTCGCAAACGGGAAGATCGCCAGGTCGAGGGATTTCACTTCATCTCTGTCGCCAATCCGGGGGATGAATTTAAGAAAGGGATAGACGGTAAGGTCCGCCGCCGAAACCTCCTGGCCGCACAGCCAGTGCTGGGAGTCGATCGACTGCTCCAACCGTCCGAGCTCCGTGCGCACCCTGTCACTCGCAGCCCGCACTTCGTCGATCTTCTCCGACAATTTGCCGAAGAGAACCGGCACGACCATGGCGTTCCACGCAGGTTCCAGGTAGCAAACGAACTCCGACACGGCGCGCCAAATCCGGCCGGTCTCCTCGGGCGTGCGGCCGAAGATCGGCGGTTCCGGATTCCGACGCTCGAGGTAGGCCATGATCGCGAGCGACTCGTAAAGCTGGTAGTCGCCGTCGCGGATCGCTGGCACCTTTGCACGCGGGTTGATGGCGACGAACTCCGGTTTCTTAAGATCGCCCTTTGAAAACTCTAACAACCTCGACTCGTATGGGATGCGCTTCAACTCGGCCGTCAGCAATACTCTCCAGGCGTTGGGACTGCCGCTTCCCCAGAAAATCTCAAGTTTCGCTGTCATGGTTCCTCCATCGGTGATTCGGCTTGCGTTAAATCACGTCACAATCGGTTCAGTTTTGCGAATGCAGGGCAACGCGGTTTCCTTCGCAATCTTCGAAACGCGCGATAAAGCCGTGCTCGCCGATTCCAGTTTTTTCCATTAGTGTTCGGCCACCGCTGGCGGTGACCTTTTTCAACGCGGTATTGATGTCGCCCACAGAAAAATAAACCAGCGTTCCGCTCTGCGATTGCGTGTAACCGTCTGCGCTAATGAGGGTTCCGCCTGCGCCCGGCGCTCCCGGTGTCATCGGAAACCACGCCATTTTGCTGGGCCCCATTTCGGTGACGTTGAGCGCGAAACCAAACACCGATTCATAGAACCGTTTCGCTTTATTCAAGTCCTTCACGGGAATTTCAAACCAATTGACCGGATTCATTTTGGTGTCCATTTACTCCTCCTTGTTAAATTGAACCGCACCGGATTGAGAAAACATTATTCGGGAGTGATGCCGCACGATCGCCTGCTACGACGCGCTGTTAGGCAGGTTCCCGTATTTACTCCGCGCTTCGACGAATGCTTTTAGGCTATTCAAAATATTCTGTCTCGTGCTGTTGAATTTACGTTTCATTACCAAGTTCATCATGCTGCTAAAAAGCCCCTTAGGGGTATAGTAAAGCTCGATCGCGCACAAAGTAGACCGCGGCGGTTTTTCTTCCAAGATGTATGAGAAACCGTAATCAGAAAACATCTTGTTAAACCCGAACGAGTCGCGGTCGACCATGTAAGATATTTTTTGGCGAGGGATGCGCTCAATGCATCTCTCGACCATAGTCCCCGCCTTGCCAGCGAATGCAACGCTGCACGATCTTACTTCGCCCCCGCCATCGTTATTTTTCGAAGTGATGGTTACTTCCTTAACTATCGAAAGCCATTGAGGCATAAGAACAGAATCTATAAGTACCTCCCATACCTTTTCCGCAGGGGCGTCGATTGAAACGCTATTTCGGCCTTGGAACTTTCCTTTCACGTTCTTTCTCCAACCGTACCTGCCTAGTCATTTTTTTTGTGCCACTGGTGTTCTATAAATCAGCGCGATAACGATGCCGACCAAACTGAACTGCAACAGGTAATACACGCTCTCGAAGACCAGCCACGTCGCCAGCGAGGAAACCTGCTGGTGGCCCGCCTCGGCGAATACCGCGATGCTCGCCATCAAGACTCCTAGCAGCAGTCCGAACCGTAACCCTTCCTTGAGCGGGCTGCCGCCTCGATTGAACAACGGGTAGAGGTAGGCGAGCACCGCTGCCTGCATGATCATGGAGGCGATACCGAGCGGGATGAGCGGTTCTTTTCTGGAAAAAATGCCGAGCTGGTCGTACACGTCCTTGAACAACACCAAATGCCAACCGGCGGCGATAACAAAGGTCACGACCACATAGCCCAACGCCGCCAAGAGATATCGCTTCATGTGTGCTCCTTTATTTTTCGGTCCTCGGGCCGGAGGCTTTGTAGCACGCCGCCTTCTTTGTCACTTGCTATTCGCAAGTGACGTGCCCACTCTACGTCTGAGATTCGCAAATTGCAAGTGGGGGGACACGGATGCTACTGTGTCGACATGAAACCGCGCAAAAAAAAGAGGCGTCTGGCGGCGCTCGATCGCTCCACCTGTCCTATCGCTAATACCTTGGATCTAGTCGGAGACAAATGGACGCTGCTCGTTATCCGGGACCTGATGTTTATGGGCAAACGTCTGTATGGGGAGTTCCTTCTGTCACCCGAGGGCATCCCGTCCAATATTCTGGCGGACCGCCTGAAACGCTTGGAGGAAACGGGCCTGGTATCCAAAAAACCGTACCAGAAAAACCCGATCCGGCACGAGTACCGCCTCACTCCAAAAGGCACCGACTTGTTCCCTGTGCTGCGAGAAATGATCTTTTGGGCCAACAAGCACATCCCCGGCACGGTCGTGCCACCACCGGGTTTAGTGAAGCGCAAACCTTAGAGTTGCGTTAGGCTACGGCGACCAACCGATGTAAGGTATCTGGATCGCGCAGCAAGCTCGCGCTGTCGGACCGATGCACGATGCGTCCGCGGTCAAGGACGATGGCGTGTTGGGTCAACGAAAGCGCGAGCTTGGCGTGCTGCTCAACAATAATAATCGCCATGCCGCCATCGGCGATCAAATCGCGAAGAGTGGCCAACAGCTCCTGCACGATGATCGGCGCCAGTCCTTCCAGCGGTTCATCCAACAACAGCAGGCGCGGATTGACCACGAGCGCGCGGGCGATGGCGAGCATTTGCTGTTCGCCGCCGGATAACTGGTAACCCAGATTGCGCCGCCGCTCTCT
>JBGPGJ010000219.1:0-4358 GCA_041483795.1 Sulfurifustaceae bacterium | reverse complement strand
GCCATCGCCGACCATGGCCACGATCTCGCCGCGTTTCTGCAGCTCGGCGACCTTGGCCGCCTTGTCGGCCGGCAATACTTCAGCCAATACCTCGTCTATGCCGACCTGATGCGCCACCGCCCGTGCGGTCGCACGGCCGTCGCCGGTGAGCAGCACCACCTTAAGGCCCAGACGATGCATGCGCTCGATCGCCATTTTGGAATCCGACTTAATTGGATCGGCAACGGATATCAGCCCCGCGAGTTTGCCGTCTACCGCGAGGTACATCGGCGTATGTGCCTGCTCGGCGAGTTGCAGCGCCCGCGCGGACAAACTGCTTACGTCAATGCGGTGCTGTTGCATGAGCTTCGGATTGCCCAATACCACCGTGCGGCCGTCAACGCGGCCGCGCACACCATGGCCCGCCACCGCTTCGAAACCGGAGTTGACGGAAACTTTAAGTCCTCGCTGTCGTGCCGCCTCGACAATCGCCTGCGCAAGCGGATGCTCCGAACCGACCTCCAGGCCCGCTGCCAACGCCAGCACCTGCGCGGCGTCGAACCCGGCGGCCGGTTCCACTGCGGTCACGGCCGGGTGACCTTCGGTCACGGTGCCGGTCTTGTCGAGCACCACGGCGGTAAGCCTTCCCGCTTGTTGCAAAGCATCGCCGTTGCGAATCAGGATGCCATGCTCGGCGGCCTTGCCCACACCGACCATGATCGAAATGGGTGTAGCGAGCCCCAAGGCGCATGGACAAGCAATGATCAGCACGGTCATCGTGGTCACCAGCATGTACGCCGCGCGCGGTTCCGACCGAAATCGAACCATACCACCAAGGTCACCACCGCCACGATCAGCACCGTGGGCACGAACACCGCCGAAATCTTGTCCGCCAAACGGCCGATCGCCGGCTTGGCGCTTTGCGCACGGCGCACCATTTCAACGATGCGCGCAAGCGCGGTATCGGCGCCGATGTGCGTGGCGTGAAACAGGAATGTGCCGGTCTTATTCAAGGTTCCGCCGACAACGGTGTCGCCGACCTTCTTTTCCACCGGCATCGGTTCGCCGGTGAGCATGGACTCGTCAACGTGGGAATGCCCGTCAACAATCTCGCCGTCCACAGGAATCTTCTCGCCCGGACGCACGCGCACCGTTTCATCCAACCCAACCTGTTCGATCGGCACGTCGAGTTCCCGCCCGTCGCGCACCACGCGCGCGGTCTTGGGTTGCAAACCGATCAGTCGCTTGATGGCTTCGGAAGTTTTGCCGCGCGCCAACACCTCGAGCGCCTGACCGAGATTGATCAGCGAAATAATGATCGCCGCGGCTTCGAAATAGGCATGGCGCGCGGCCGCCGGAACGATGGTCGGCCAGAGCACCACCAGCATCGAATATACCCAGGCCGTGCCGGTACCGAGCGCTATTAAGGTATCCATGTTGGCGTTGTGGTTCAGAAACGCCTTCCACGCGCCGCGGAAGAATTGTCCGCCGGCATAGACCAGCACGAACAACGATGCCAGCCCGGCGGCGAACCAGAAGCCGAAGCTGCCACGGGCACCGATGTGCGGCAGCCATCCCAGCCATTCACCGATCATGAGCGGCGCGCCAACGACACCGGCAACGACAAATTTGCGCACCAGCGCGCGGTAATGGGCGCGTTCGGCGGCGTCCTTGTCGTCTGCGTCGCGCGCGTCGCGCAACTCCGCCGCGCTGTAACCGGTAGCCGCTACCGCATTAATGAGTGAGCTCGTTGGCGCCGACCCCATAACCGTCGCCGTGCGCTCGGCAATATTGACGCTGGCCTGGGTTACACCGGGAACGCCGCTAAGCGCGTTCTCGACCGTCGCGACACAAGCGGCGCAGTGCATGCCTGAAATGGATAATCGCGTCGTGCCGGATAAATCGGTCATAGCAAATTCAACAATACCGGAAAACACCTTCCGTGGCATTGGATGTTCCCCACCGCCGGTGCCGAATTCGTCCTGCTCATTGGCCGACAGCCGGATCGTAGGCCCCGACCGACACCTATGTTATCTTGATTGTGTTTCTTGACCCGTTTATTTCAGTCTGGGGAGACCAAAATGAAACTAATAGAGATTGGGATATTGGTTTTGTCATTGGGCTTTGCGTTGGCAGCCAGTGCCGCGCCCGGGCAGGAGCTGTTCAGCGCCGCCAAATACGGCCAAGTACCCTCCATCCAGGCCGCGCTGAAGGCTGGTGCCGACGTTAATAGCAGATTCGATGTCGGTAAGACCGCGCTCATGGTTGCCGCCGAACAGGGGCGCGACGCCGCGGTCGAGGCCTTAGTGGATGCCGGCGCGGACTTGTACATGCTGGACAACAATAATTGGGATGCACTCGCTCACGCAGCCATGAGCTTACATGTTTCCACTGTCAACTTGTTATTGCGCAAGGGAATTGACCCCTCCAAAAATAACTGGCGGGCTTTGGCAGTTGTGCGCAGTCAGAGCGGCGGGGGTATGGATCGTAGGGGGAGCAGCACGCGTTTGACAGAGGTGCAGGCGATACTCGAAGCGGCGTACAAGAGGTCGGGAACCACCGGAACCGTCGGCGCACTCCCCGGCAGTCCTAGCGCGGCGACAGCTCGGGTTCTGCTTCAAGAGGAAATGGCGGAACCCATTCTCATAGATGTTTCCGAACGCAAGGTCACGTCGGAAATTTTCAAGTCAGCTGCGGCTCGGGCCTTATTACAACGCGGCTGGAAAATTATCGCGACCGAACCGGGTCAAATTACCGGTACCTTAACCAAGGATAAGGAATACCGTGCGCGCATTTCGTTCAAACCGCCGATGATCATCAAGATCGAATTCATCGAAGGTTACGGCTCCCGTCGTCCTAACTGGCTCGTTAATTTGAAGGAAGATCTGGAGATCGAGTTGAATGCGACGCTTGTCCGCTAGCCGCCACCAGTGAGTTAGGAAAACCAAGGAAATCCTCAGATCCCAGCCGGACTAGACTCCCGCCGGGATGACCGCACGCGGCATCAGCCGTTTTGTGAACAAACTGGATTCCCGCCGTCGCGGGAAGGACCGCGCGTGCCCCATCGGGCACATGCAGTCACTTCTTACCGGAATCGCTTAGCAGATACTTGAGTAGTGCGGCGATCGCGAGAATGACGATGATCCAGAAGGCGATTTGCATTGTATCGGTTCGGATATGCCGGGTGCGGGCGCGCTATCCCTTCTTATCGGGCTTGCTGGGCACGGCGGCGCCCGCGTTGACCTTGAGCCAACGATCGTAAACCTCCATCGGCCATAGCGCCTGAAACCAGGCGACGATGTCCTCGATTTCCGGATCCGACAGCCGCTCGCCCCAAGCGGGCATGACGGATTCGTTGTTGCGCGTCATTCCTTTCTTGACGATGGCGATGAGTTCGGATCTCTTGCGCTTCCACTCGTTGCCGGTGCCATCCAGCGGCGGCGCCGCGACCACTTGCGGATTCTGCCAATCGGGATGACCCTGCGCCTCGGGACCGTGGCACTGTGCACAGTGCTCCTGGTATAAGTGCGCGCCGCGCATCACGCTCTCCACCGACAGCGGCCGGTCGCTTCCGAGCGGGGCCTGGAGCGATGTCGCGGACGACTCCGCGGCCTTTCGCTCGCAGCCACACATGATAGCCGCCAACAAGATAACGCCGAACCCACGCCACATTTTGCAGACATGTCCACACATGCAGGTATGATAGCCGCTGCCCACGACAAATAAAACGAACGTCGGTCAGTGAGCGTGCGTAGAGTGCTGCGGCTCGTTGCGGATCGCAACCCAGTTCCGGTATACCTCGTCGGGCCAGCGTGAAACGATCCATGCGAGCACGTCTTCGATATCGTCATCCGAGAGTTGGCTGTCCCACGCTGGCATGCCACCGCCCGTTTTCACCGTGCCCTGCTTGATCGTCTGCGTGAGCATGGACTTCGGGTGATGCCAGGCGTGGCCGCTGGCATCGAGCGGCGGTGGCGGAAACTTTCCGTCCGGTCCATGCTGAACCCAGTTCTGCGCGCCCTGGGCTTTGTCGCCATGACAAACCGCGCAGCGCTGGCGATAAATTTCGCCACCGTGAGCAATCTTCGCCGCATCGAGGCCGTGCGGCGCCGGCGTGCTGAGGTCCGCCGGGGGCGGTGCCATCTTGGCCGGCGGCGGCTCACCGCAGGCCGTCACCAACGCTACTGTCATCAGTCCGATCGCTGTTTTTGCATGCACGCTGTTTTCCCTCTTATTTAAAATCTATCTGCCGCACTACACATCCATCGCCGCCCCAGTGCAATCAGGTGCAATTCGGCGCCGGCTCGGCAAATCGCTTGAATATCGGCAATTTCCCCTGGTGCAAGTACACGATTGTCTTCCACGACCGGTAAAGGTAG
>JBGPGJ010000218.1:0-4358 GCA_041483795.1 Sulfurifustaceae bacterium | reverse complement strand
CTGTTCGGTCAAACGTTGCCCGGCGCGCTGTGGGCCATCGGCACGGTCGTGGTGAGTCTGGCCGCGCTCATTCGCCTGCAGCACGCGATCCCGGCCCGCGTAGCGCTGCGCCTTTCCGGCGAACTGCTGCTGAAAGCGGTGCCCTTGCTGGTCATTCTCTACGTGTTCTTCCCGCGCTTGGGCGGCACCCTCTGGGGTGTACCGAGCGATGCTTACAGCGGCCTTACCGGCATGTCCGACGAGATGCGGCCCGGCTCCATCCGTAGCGTGACCGAGTCGCCCGAGACCGCGCTGCGCGTGGACTTCTTCGGCACGATACCGCCGGCGCGTGAGTTGTACTGGCGTGGACTGGTGCTGTGGGAAAGCGACGGCAAGACTTGGAGACGCGGCACTCCGTCGATACCCATGCAGGAGATTCGTCCGCTGGGCGTCCCCGTGCAGTACCGGGTGACGCTCGAACCCAGCAACAAGCCGTGGCTGTACGCGCTCGATGCGCCCGTCGCCGCCCCAGAGAACGCGCGCTGGCGCCCGGCGGCCACGCTGGTGCGCAATGAGCCTGTGCGCGAGCGCATCAGTTACGACCTGACTTCTCACACGCGCTACACCACGGGCCCACCGAATAGCGTCGAGCGCGCGGCCGCGCTTCGATTGCCCGCGGTGTCGCCGCGGGTGCGTAAGTTCGCAGAGGAATTGCGGGCACAACACCCCGAACCGGTCGCCATCGCGCAGGCTGTGCTCGAGCACTTCCGGCGCGAGGCCTTCGTGTACACGCTCGCACCGCCATTGTTGGGCGAGGATCCGGTAGACGAGTTCCTTTTCGAAACGCGGCGCGGCTTCTGCGAGCATTACGCCTCGGCCTTCGCTACGCTCATGCGCGCCGCCGGCGTTCCGGCGCGCGTCGTGATCGGTTATCAAGGCGGCGAGATCAACCCCACCGGCAACTATCTGATCGTGCGTCAAATGGATGCGCACGCCTGGGTGGAGGTGTGGCTCGAAGACCGCGGTTGGGTGCGCGTGGACCCGGCGGCGGCCATTGCCCCCGAACGTGTAGAACTCGGTTTCGATGCGATACGCCGGCTCGAAGCGCAGGGCCTCGTCCCGGGCGCCGTGGGCGCGGAGGCGCTGGCACGTGCGCTCGAACTGCCGTGGTTCGAGCAAGCGGTGCGCCAAGCGCGTTTATACTGGGATTACACCAACCTCGCATGGTATCGCTGGGTGGTGGATTACCGCCGAGAGCGTCAGGAGAATTTCCTCCACGCACTGGGATTCGAAACCATCGACTGGCCGCGCGTGCTCGCCATCCTCGGCGGATCCTGCACGCTGGTATTGATCGGTTACGTCGTCTGGTCTCGGCGTCCGCCGCCACTCGATCCGGTGCAACGCATTTATTTCCGCTTCTGCCGCAAACTCGCCCGCGCCGGGATCGTACGTGCGCCGCACGAGGGCCCCATCGCCTTTGCCGAACGCGCTGGATACCGCAGGCCGGATCTTCAGCCTGCGATTGACGCCGTTACCATGAGCTATCTCGACTTACGCTACCGCCGCGGTGCCAGCAACGAGGGCCTGCGCGCGCTGGCGCGGGCTGTCGCCACGTTTCGGTCCAATGACCCCGATTAAGGCTTGGACGTTACCTTCTGGAAGTCAGGATCGGAGAACAGTTGATACAACAACTTTTTACTTGCCGATACAAAAGCTGGTGAAGATTCTGCCAAGCAAATCGTCCGGCGTGAACTCACCGGTGATTTCGGCCAGGGCCTGCTGCGCCTGACGTAGTTCCTCCGCGAGAAGTTCGCCCGCCCTGGCTTGTGTCAACGCGGTGCGGCCACGCTCGATGTGTTCGCGAGCGCGGCGGATGGCGTCGAGGTGACGCCGACGCGCGCTGAATATACCCTCGCTTGCACTTTGATATCCCATGCACTGCTTCAGGTGCGATCGCAGCGCATCGAGCCCGGCGCCGGTCTTTGCCGACAGTGCGATTTCGACGCCGTTCGGCGTTTCAACCAAACCGGGGGGACGACCGCTGAGATCCGTTTTGTTGCGGACAATCGTGCGCTGGATGCCGAGCGGCAGGTAGCGCTGTGCTTCTTCCAGTCCAGCGGTATCGGGTACAGCGTCGTCCACGATGAGCAAGATGCGATCCGCGCGTTCCATCTGCGCTCGCGCCCGGCGAATGCCCTCGGATTCGAGCTCATCGCGCGACTGGCGCAAGCCCGCGGTATCAACGATATGTAGCGGCATACCGTCCACATGGATGCGTTCTTTCAGTACATCGCGCGTTGTGCCCGGAATGGGGCTGACGATGGCGGTTTCTTGTTGCGCGAGCGCATTCAACAGACTCGACTTACCGGCGTTCGGCGGACCCGCGAGCACTACGGTCATACCGTCGTGCAACAGGATGCCTTGGTGCGCACCCTCCAATAGTTCGGCGAGTCGGCGTTCGATGGCCTCGAGCTCCGTAAGGATGCGTGCGTCGGCGAGGAAGTCCATTTCTTCCTCTGGAAAATCAATTGCGGCTTCGATGTACATACGAAGCCGCGTCAGCTCTTCGACGCGTGCGCGCACACGGCGGGAAAATTCGCCCTCGAGGGAACATAACGCAGCGCGCGCGGCCTCCGTGGAACTAGCCTCGATAAGATCGGCCACGGCCTCGGCTTGCACAAGATCGAGCTTGCCGTTCAGGAACGCGCGTTCGGTGAATTCGCCTGGACGCGCAAGCCGCGCGCCGAGCTCGAGCAACCGCGCCAACAATGCATCCAGCACGACGGGGCCACCGTGGCCGTGCAATTCGAGCACGTCTTCAGCGGTGTAGGAATGCGGTGCGGGGAAGAACAACGCGAGACCGTGGTCGAGCGGCTCGCCACTTGCGCGGTGGAACACGTTATAGGTTGCGTAGCGCGGTTGCGGCAGACGACCGAGTACCGCTTCGGCAATGGTCCGTGTGTATGGGCCGGAGACGCGTACTACCCCAATTCCGCCGCGCCCGGGGGGCGTGGCAATCGCGGCGATTGTATCGGCGGTGTTCATACCGCCGAGTTTAGCTTGGCTTGGCCCTGGCCCCGATCACCTGATTGATGCGCCATTGCTGGGTGATGGACAGAATATTGTTCACCGTCCAATACAGTACCAGACCCGCCGGGAAGAAGATGAACATCGCCGTGAACGCCACCGGCATGATCATGAATACCTTGCGCTGCACCGGATCCGGCGGTTGCGGACTTAGGAGTTGCTGCGCGTACATGCTGGCACCCATCACGATGGGCAGCACATAATATGGGTCCTTGGACGACAGGTCTCTGATCCACAAAACCCACGGCGCCTGGCGCATCTCGATGCTCTCGAGCAACACCCAGTAAAGCGCGATGAAGACGGGGATTTGAATCACAATCGGCAAGCAGCCGCCGAGCGGATTGATCTTCTCGACTTTGTACAGCTCCATCATCGCCTTATTGAGCGCCTGGCGATCGTGGCCGTGCTGCTTCTTGATCGCCTCGAGTTTGGGCTGCACCTTGCGCATCTGGGCCATGGATTTATAGCTCATGGCCGACAGTGGATAAAACACGAGCTTGATCAGAATCGTCAATACCACGATCGCCCAACCCCAGTTACCGATGAAACTATGGAGAAATTCGAGCAGCCGAAACAACGGCGCGGCCAAGACCGTGAGCCAACCGTAGTCCACCGTGAGTTCCATGCCCGGGGCGCGTGTCTGCTCATTTTCCGAACAGGCGCTCTTGGTAAGATCGGCCTCGGGACAGGCGAGCAGCTGTAACCGGCTCTGTTCCTTCGGACCGGCATAGAGGCGCGTGCGCAATACGCCGCTTCGCCCGGAGCCTATCGTCGTGGGCTGGAGCTGCTGATAGCCGACTCGGTACAACGCACCGCTCAACGGGTCCCCATAAAACTGGACGCGTTCGGTCTTCTCCGGCATCCAGGCGCTCACGAAATAGTGCTGCAGCATGGCCACCCAACCGTCGGTGACGTCGCGCTTGAGTGGCGCTTTCGACATGGCGTCGAAAGTAATTTTCTCGTATTTGTGCTGGGGACTATAAATAGCGGCGCCAGTGTAGGTCGCCACAGCAAACATGCCCGGGGCTTCTACATGGGAGCGCTGGAACTGGCTATAGAGGTAGCCGCCCCATTCACGTTTGGAACCGTTGGTCACAGTGAACTCGACGTCCACGGTGTAACTGCCACGCCGGAAGATATAAGTCTTGGTGTAGCGCACGCCGTCGCGCGGCTGGAAGCTAAGCGGCACACGCAGCTCGTTGTCCTTGTCGTTGAGCACATAGCGCTTCTGCGCCGCCGAGAAGCGCGTCTTGTGGGTCGGGAGTTCGCCTTCGTGGCCGACCAAACCCGAT
>JBGPGJ010000217.1:0-4360 GCA_041483795.1 Sulfurifustaceae bacterium | reverse complement strand
GGCCGAGGCGGCAGACCCAGCGATGGCCTGGTCGTCGGCCACCGAGCGCATGGCCGGATCACGGCACAGCCGATCGGCGTCGTTCACCTCCTCGTAGGCGGCGAGCCGGCCGAACACCGATTGGCGCAGTAAGCCGACCAGTAGGTGGCGGCCATTCTTTCCGTCCATATGCACAGCAGAACGAAAGCGGAAGCTCACGACCGCTCTCGCCGCGCCCGTGCGTGCTGCGGGATCATCTTCGAGGACGAACGGGCGTCGTGCCGTGGCCCCGGCTTGCGCCCGCGCGGTGGTTGCGAATATCGTCGGCGCCCCCACAGCGCTGCACCGCGAGCGCCGTGGCAAGGGCCGGTACATTGAAACATTGGCCACCATGAACCCGGCCATCGGCCATCGGCTGTGGTGCGCCTCACGGAGGCCGCCGATTATAACGCGCACGCGGATGCCCTGAACGATGGAGAGCGAGCTATGAGGATATGAGGTGGATCGTAGCGCTCTGCGCCCTCGGGGCAACGCGCTGTCCTCGATCGGGTGCTGCAGAGCCTGGTCGGGCACAACGCCGCGGAGATTGCCGCGCTGGTTCCACGGCTGCACGCCGATGCGGCGATCAACACCAAAGCGAGCCGCGCCGGGCTCGATATGATCGGCCGGAACTTCAGCCTCGAGCAGACGAGCAAAGCCCCGCAGCGCGCCGCTGCGGGACGGACCGGTCGGTCGACCTCCCGGGGTTGCAGGTGACCGCTGAGGGATAACGAGGACTGACCATGCCCGCGAGATCGAATGGCCGCTTCCACGTGTACTCGGTGGCTAATGATTCAACAGTCCTCGCACGTGACCTTCAGAGTTCGCCCGATATTGCGAGCGGCACAGTGCCCCTTTCGGTGCTTTGGAATGAACGGAGCGCATCCGAGGCCTATGCGAGGGAGATCGCGAAGGCTACCGCCGACATTCTCGTATTTGTCCACCAAGATGTATATTTGCCAGGCGGTTGGGTCGACCGTCTTGCACGACAGCTCGATCAGCTCCAGCAAATCGACCCGAACTGGGCGGTCACAGGCGTCTTCGGCGTCACCCACAACAGAAAATTCGTTGGGCATGCCTGGGATTCGGGATTGGGCCGTGTATTCGGCCGACCGTTTACAAAGCCGATCCGTGCTGCGAGTTTCGATGAGGCCGTTTTGATCATCCGGAGAGCGTCAAATGCGTCCTTCGACTCTCAAATGCCAACGTTTCATCTGTACGGTACGGACATTGCTCTCAGTGCAGAAGAATGTGGTAAGTCTGCTTATGTTCTCGATCTTCCAGTTATCCACAATTCAAGCCCAATAAGCCGGTTCGGCGCAGATTACGCCACAGCGTACCGATACCTAGTTCGCAAATGGCATGACCGTTTGCCTTGGCCGACCGTGATTGTACCCCTGACGGGCAACCCGTTAACTCTCGCCCGCTATCGTCTGCACCTCCGTTGGCGCGCGCTTTTTCACACCGAAATGTTCTTCGACCGACTACCCGATCCTGCCGCGAAGGCACGCGAACTTGGCTTCGAGGTCACATGACTCGACGGGTGTCGACTTGGGGGCCTATTGAAGCAGGTGGTTCCCGGTTCAATCTCAGATTGAATACTGTGGCCGGGATCGAGCGAGACGCTGATCGCGGACCCGATGGGTGAAACAACTCTTATTATCTACCTGAGGATACGGTCGCAGACCCGTGCGGCGACCCGAGCGCGCGGCTCAGACCTTCCGCGAGCAGGACCTTGGGTCGGTAGCCCAGCACATCTATCGCCTTCCTGCAGCTGATCGTGTGATCTTCCAGCGCAAAACGCACGTGCCGGACGTCAAAGCGCGGCCCAAGCGACGGCGCCACTGCGTTAACCAGCGGGTGCATGATCGCACATGCCGCCTTCGCAATCGATCCGGGGACCGGCACGACAATGCGCGGCCGGCCACTTACCGCAGCCAGCCGTTCCAGCATCTCGCGCTTGGTATACACCCGACCGTCACTGATATTGAAGCAGTGCCCGGTTGCTTGTGAGACGCACTCGGCGAGCAGAAGTGCCTCGACCACATCGTCGACATAGACCGCGCTCAGTCGTGATCTGCCGCCGCCAAGCAGGAACTTGACTCTTTTCTGCGCCCACTCGGCAAAAAGCTCCATTGCCGGTGAGAGGCCGGGCCCATAAATGATGCACGGCCGTAATATCACGGTGTCGAGCGCGTGCGTCTGTGCAGCACGCCTCACCAGGTGCTCGGCTTTAAGCTTCGATTGCGGATAAATGCCCTCCTTGAAAAATTCAGTTGCGGAGGGGGCATCCTCGCTAGCGTCAACCGTCGAACGATCACCATAAATGGCCCAGGTGCTAAGGTAGATCAAACGGCGAACCCGGTGCCGGACACAAGCATCAACAACATGAGCAGTGCCCGTGACGTTTACCGCCCAGGTATGTTCCGCGGTGCCTCGTCCTGGTATTACGGCCCCGCAATGGAAGACCACATCGCAATTCTCAACCGCGCGATCAACCGCCTCGCGGTCGAGCAGGTCACCATTGACGAACTCGAGCCTTGCTCGGCCGGACGCCGGCGGCACCGACATTCCGGGTCGACGCGCAAAGCCTCGTACATCGGAGCCGCGATCAAGCAGCGCTTGAACGAGGCGCGATCCGACGAAACCCGTCGCACCGGTTACCAAATCCACTGTGTGACATCCCTTTTCCTGCGCAAAAGTGTTTGTTTGCCACTCACGAAGGGGACCCAGCTTGGTGGACTACTGCCTTGCCAAACGATGACGTTCGTCGCACGAGCCGTCGAGATTAGCACAAATGCGGTGGTGGGAAAATTTGTCCTGGCGCAGCACAGGCGGCCGAGACCGTTGGTATCCACGGCTTCTCGTGGTGACACCCGAACAAAATCTATCGACCAGCTGTTCACGTGGCCATATGATTGCCGGGAACCAAGCGGGGCATTCAGGAGAATCTCGCCATGCTCGTCTCGGTTGACCGAACACGGGTCAGAGAATATGCACCGGGTCTGTTCAGCGCAAAACTGATCGATGGCTCGCGCGGTGCCGGCCAGCTTTCGATGCTTCACGGCTGGATAGTGCCGGGCGCGCAACACGCGTTGCATGAGCACGATACTGAAGAGCTGGTTTATATCATATCCGGTCACGGCATCATGGAGATGGATGGCCGCCAATATCCTGTTAGCGCTGGCCACGCTATGCGCTTTCCGCGGAACGTGCCCCATTCTACCGTGAACACACACTCGACAGAGGATCTGGTGTTCGTCGCTGTGTTTGCCGATCAAGTCATCGACGGGCGTTCACTGATTCCGCCAGCGCGCGGGCGGCGGGAAGGCCGGTTGGTTCCTGGTGTCAATCGCATCCGTTGGGTGATGCGCCGCCTTGCTCGGCGGCTTGCGGCAGCTTTGCGTTAGCCGGACCAGCCAGACCAACCGGCGGTTTCCCGCTTAGAAAAACCGCCACCGAGCTTCGCGGATACCAGCCAGGAAGTGGTAGAACAAGTATGGCCCGCAGAGTCGCGCCTGGACGATAGCGGCGAGGCTGTCGCAGTGGTGACGCCGGTTCAGCAGCGGTCGCCAGATCACAGAAGCGGTTACCCGGTTGAAAAGCAGCCACCGAGCGGCATGGCGGAACAGGTGCCAAGCAAAATAGCGGTCAGCACCGTCAAGCCAGGGACAATCCTGCATGGCCCGACGGTAATCGGCAAGGGACCGAAGCTCCAATACGCGAAAGAATACTGGGAGCAACGGATCCGGTGCGTGCGCGAGAAGCTCACCATAGTTTAGTCCGCGCTCGTGATAGCGATCGGCGGCCTGCTCTAGCGTTACCGGGTGGTGGTGATATCCAACCGCGTCTTTCGCGTAAAGCAATCTCATGCCGTGCCGATGCAGCCGGTACCCGAGCTCGGTATCTTCATGCGCAGCGGCCCCGCCGCGTCCGCGCGGCTCACGGAATAGGCCTCGCTCCATCACGAATTGGCGCTTAAAGGAGAGGTTGAAAGCCCAGAACAGGAGATAGGGAAGCTCGGTTAGATGATCGAACCGCTGAAGGCCAAATGCGTCCCGTTCATTCAGGAATCCGGTACCCACCAGATCCGGTGACGGAACAGCCTTGCCCAAAACCGCGACATGCGCTTCGGGATAGCGTTGATGTCGGCTGACATGCGCATTCAGCGCACCCGGTGTAAGAAATATGTCGTCGGCGACGAGAAGAATTAGGTGACCGCAAGCTGCCCGAATACCAACATTCTGCGTAAAACCGGGTCCCCTGTTCTCGTGCGCAAAATAATGCATTGGCATCGGTGCGGTCGCCGCTACCGAGCGCACCACCTCTTCGGTATTGTCGG
>JBGPGJ010000216.1:0-4361 GCA_041483795.1 Sulfurifustaceae bacterium | reverse complement strand
GGAACAAACCAGCCGTGCACGCGCACACCGTCCTCGGTGGTAAGCCATACGTCTTCATACGCGAATCCGACAACGCGCGGCGTCGCCATGAGTGTGCGTTCGGGAAAATAGATGAGCCGATCCTGCGCGGCCCAGATCATGAACCCGACCACACCGACGCCGAGCGTCAGCACAGTAAACAACGATGTCAGCATGCGGCGCATCATAATGAAATGTTGCTGCTGAAACACCGGCGTCGATTTCACGCGCCCGTCGCCCGGGTTTCGCTGTACAGCCAAAGTAAATCGGCTATATTGATTTTCGCCGCCGCGTGCGGCGATTTGCACGGAATGTCGGTTTTTGCCGGACCCCTCCGCTGGACCACGCAGGCCCTCATCTCAGCATGCTTACTTACTTTCACTTAATTTTTCGTGAGGTTAACGGTATGCAGGCCACGCTGGTCAAGCCGCTCGGCGAGTAGGCGCAACCTGTTCTTAAAAATTTAAAACCCCGCTCCGAAATATACGGGGCGGGTTTTTGCTTACTGGCTTGCACGCGCTCAGCGCTTTTCGATCTTACCGCTGTCCACGTTAACTTTTTCTTTCGCGTTCAGCTCGCGGTCCAGCGCCCAACCGTTCTGCTTCAAGCGAAACAAATAGGCTGCCTTGGTCGGCTGGCCGTTCGGTTCGAGCTTATAAGTCACCTCGGCGACACCGACTTTGTTCTTGGCATTGTGACGCGTAACGAAACTCGCGCTGTAAATGCCTTTCTTCGGTGATTTCTTTTTCACGTCGGCCTCGAGTCGCTTGGCCGCGAGATACGCAAGCACGCGCTCCGGCGCGTCCTTCGGCCCCGGAGCCGCGACTGGGTGCGCCTCGTCAATCTCGGTGAGCGCGAGCGGGCCGCGCACTTTCCAATCCGGGTCCTTTACGAATTGAAAACGCTTGATTTCAGCGCTGCCTTGCCCGACGCGGTATTCCACTTCGAGATAGCCCACGCGATTCTTCCCGGTGGCGTCAGCGCTGTAACGACCGTCGCGCAACGCGATCACTTCGAGTTGCTTGTCGGGGTCGTCCTTGAGCAACTCCTTCAATGCGAGATATTCAAGCGTCTCGGTCGAATCGGCCGTCAGGTCGGGTTTGCCGTCCACGATGCGGAAACCCTTGATCTCGGCCTCGAAGGTGCCCGCCAGCGTGGTCTTGACGTCGTCCGCCAGCGCGAGTTGGAGTTTACCGGGGAGCTTGCGCTCCTTCTCTTGACCGAACTCAAGCAGCAGCGAGTACTTGTCGGAGAAGGTTTGTTGTTTCATCTCACCCGCTTCCATCCGGTTCACGGTCACGATCGCGGCGTTGGCGCCGGCCGGGGTGTATTTGAACTTCTTGCCTGCGGGTGTTTCCCACTTGGGCGCGGCCAAGCGAATCCGAATCGCCGTCTGTGGCTCCTTCGACTGCACAAAGGCGAGCTCACCACCTTCGAGCACCGTGGCCTCGGGTTCAAATGGTTTGCCGGCGACCTGGCCTTTGGCGGGATAAGTGGGAATCGGCGCTGCCTCGGATTTTGAAGCCGGCGCGGCGGCGGATGCAGGCGCGGGCGCGGTCTTTTTTTCCTCCCCCGGCAGCAGATCGGTAATAAAACTAAGACCGTCTTCCTGTGTCATGACGTAGTACGCGCCGGCGCCTACCACGAGCGCCAATAGAATCACGATCTGGATGATGGATTTCTTATCAATGTTCACATTCAGGCTCCTTGTTCACCTGCTGATCGGAACGCCCCTAAGAATAGTATGCCTGCCCCGCCGCGCCAATTACTTTCAAAACCCGAAATACAGCCCAAGACCCGTGTAGCGCAGCGGGTCACGGTAAAACTGGCCGTTTGGCGAGTGCCCACGGAAATGTTCCAACATGAGCCGCACCCGCCGCTGCGAGGCGCTGCGCAGCTCGAATCCCGCCTGAAACGAACTGCTACGCCGCCAATCGAGTTCCTCCGAGGCGCGTACGTCGGCCGCGGCGACAAAATCGAATGTCCCGACCGCGCGTGGATGCGCGTACTCCACCCCCGCTTGCAGATGTTTAGGCGCCAGATCCGGCTCGCTGTGCAGCAGATATCCGCCGCCGCCGTAGAACCGCAGCCGCTCCCACTCGTACGAGACAAGCAACTCGATATCCTCGTAACTCAGGTTGACGCGGTTAATGCCGGGATTGCCGAGGATGAACTCGTCGCCCAGATGCGAGCTTTGATGATACACCCGCAGCAAATACGACCACGGTCCCTTGCGGTAACTCAACGGAATACCCATCCAATAGTCGGCGTTGATCAGATCGCTCGAGGGCGCATCGAGATTGAACAGCGCGAACACCGCCGCCTGAATGCCGATTTGCGATGCACCCGACTCGCCGAGGAAACCGGAGGCGATGCCAAAATACTCGCCGAGCGCCACGCTCGCCGCATTGAAACTTTGGCTCGGCGTTTTGTAGCGCTGATAGCTCACCGAGAAGCGCGGCTGGCGCGGGTCCGCGATGAGCGGCGCGAACAGTTCGCGCTCGGGCAGAACGTCGTACGTCAGATCCGCGGCCGGCGCCGAACCTTCGCAGTCGGTCGAGGTGTCCCACACGACAGTCTGCTTGCGCCCGCTTATCGCGAGCAGCCGCTCGATGTCGCGCTTCTGCGATGGGCCGAGACAGGCGCGCGCCGTGAGCATCACTTGTTCCGGCCCGAGCGCCCTCACGCTCAACCCAAGCCCCGGGAAACGACTGTCGAGCAGCGCCTGCACGTAGCCGCGCAGGTAATCGTCGGTCGCGGCGGCGGCGGCGGTAACGAGCGCCAGCAGGGCTGCCAGTATGCAGCGGTGGAAAGCTCCTCGCACACGTCCTTGCACTGCCGCGGTCGCGATGGTGGGGTAGCGCGATTGTAGCCTGTGCCGCGTGGCGACGTCTGCCGCGCCGCCGCCGCCTGTCGGCGACGGCCAAAACAGCCGCGCCGATAACGTGCTCGGCGTTCCCCAATTTCCGACCAAAATCATAAAAATATCCATTCGCCGCGGTCCAGTAGGACATGGCCGACTTGCCGTTCCGATACCCTGACATGTTAGGATTTCACCTCTGGCAGATCGGCCGTTAGGGAAAGAACCAATATGAAAGACAGCAAAACCGTTCCGCTCAGCCTCCCCGCCGACGTACCGCAGGAAGCCGCCGGGCCCGTCTACGCCCTCGAGCGCTTCCTCGCGCGTCAAATTCTTGCCTTCGTCGGCAACGCACCGGTGACACTCGTGCTCTGGAACGGGCAGGAGATTACCGCGGATAACGCCCGCACCAACGCCCGCCTGACTATTCGCGACCGTGGCGCGCTGTGGAAGCTGTGCCTCAATCCGGATTTAAACTTCGGCGATCTGTACAGCGTTGGGCGCATCGAGGTCGAGGGCGATTTCGTGCGCTTTCTCGAAAGCGTCTACGCCGGCGTGGCTAACTCGCCGAAACCCGCCTGGCTCACACAGTTACGCAAATTCTTGAATCGCCCCCGACGCAATACGCTTTCCGACTCGCGCGGCCATATTCAACATCACTACGACCTCGGCAACGAATTCTACGAACTTTGGCTCGACACCGAGGCGATGCAGTATACCTGCGCCTACTATCCGGATCCGGCGATGACGCTCGAACAGGCGCAGCGCGCGAAGATGGATCACGTCTGTCGCAAGCTCCAGCTCAAACCAGGCGATCGCGTGGTCGAGGCCGGCTGCGGTTGGGGCGGATTCGCGCGCCACATGGCGCGGCATTACGGCGTTACGGTGCGCTCGTACAACATCTCGCGTGAGCAACTTCGCTACGCACGCGCGCAGGCAAAGCAGCAGGGGCTCGACGATCGGGTCGAATACGTCGAGGACGATTATCGCAACATCACCGGCACGTACGATGTCTTCGTCTCGATCGGCATGCTGGAACACGTCGGACGCGACAACTTCCGCACGCTCGGACGCGTGGCGAATGACTGCCTCACTGACAGGGGACGTGGCCTGATTCACAGCATCGGCCGCATTCGACCCGAATTGATGAACGCCTGGATCGAGAAGCGCATCTTCCCCGGCGCTTATCCGCCGAGCCTGCGCGAGATGATGGAAATCTTCGAGCCGTATCGGCTCTCGGTGCTGGATGTGGAGAACATCCGCCTGCACTACGCGCGTACGCTCGAGCACTGGCTCGAGCGTTTTGAGAGTCGGGCGAGTCAGATCGAAAAAACCTACGATCGCGCCTTCGTGCGCGCGTGGCGGCTCTACCTCGCCGGTTCCATCGCCGCGTTCACCACCAGCTCGCTGCAATTGTTCCAGGTCGTGTTCACGCGTGAGCGCAATAACGACCTGCCGAGTTCGCGCGAGCATCTGTATCGGT
>JBGPGJ010000215.1:0-4377 GCA_041483795.1 Sulfurifustaceae bacterium | reverse complement strand
TGGGTTAGCGCACGACTGCGCCCTTCGAGAAACATGATCGCGTGATTAACATCCTCGCGGTAACGCTCGCGGTCAATTCGGCTCACGCACGGCGCTGAACAGCGCTTGATCTGGTACTGCAAACAGGGGCGTGAACGATTCTTGAAAAAGCTATCCTCGCACTGACGCACCTGAAAAATCTTCTGCAGTTGGATCAGGCTCTCGCGAACCGCCGAGGCAGAAGGAAACGGGCCGAAGTACCTCCCCTGCTCGCGCTTGGCGCCGCGGTGGAATCCGATACGCGGAAAGTCTTGAGTATCGGCAACGAAGATGTATGGATAACTCTTGTCATCGCGCAGCAGGACGTTGAAGCGCGGGTGGAGTGTCTTGATGAGGTTGTTCTCGAGGAGCAGCGCCTCGTTTTCTGTATGCGTGACAGTGATCTCGATACGTTCGATGAGAGCGGTGAGCGCCTGCACTTTGGGAGAAAGCCGGGAGGGTCGAAAGTAACTGCGCACGCGTGTGCGCAAGTTACGCGCCTTGCCAACGTACAGCACCTCATCGCTGGCATCGAGCATGCGATAGATGCCGGGTGTCGTTGGCAGTGTCTGGAGGGTGGCAATATTGAACGCCATTGTCGGAGACTCTTAGCCGAGTAATTTCGCCGCCTTGTGCACGACGGCGTCGAACATCTGTGTCGTAAGCCTGCCGGTCTGGGTGTTGTAACGGCTGCAATGATAAGAATCGAGCAGGCGCCAACCGTTGGGGAGTGCATGCTGCGCACCGTGGGCAAACGGATAGGTCGCCGCCCGCAAATCGAGCGCCTGCAACACCGCCCGATGGGCGATCGTTCCGAGCACCAGCAGGATACAGTCCTTAGATAGATGGTTCAGTTCGGCGCGCAGATAAGCGTTACAGCGTTTGATTTCGGCAGGTAATGGTTTGTTTTCCGGCGGCACGCATTTGACGGCGTTGGTGATCCGGCAATTCCATAACCTGAGGCCGTCGTCGGCCGACACGGACTCGGGTCGACTCGCGAACCCGTGCTTGTGCAGCGTGCGGTAAAGAAGAACGCCGGCGTGATCGCCGGTAAATGGCCTTCCGGTCCGATTGGCACCATGTAACCCCGGCGCCAGACCGACGATAAGAAAACGTGCGCGCGGATCGCCGAACGGCGCTACGGGACGCGCATGATAATCAGGGTAGTCGCGCCGCGCGGTTGTCAGATAGTGCGCAAGCCGCGGACAGGCGACGCAGCGCCCATTGAATGCGGACATCGTGGATACAGCAGGTTGCTGAAAAGCTCGTTTTTCAGCAACCTGCAGTGCGGTCGAGGGACCGACCGCCATTTTTTGAACATGCAAGTGTTCGAAAAACGGAGCGAGCCGCGGACGATAAGGAAGCCCTACTCGCTTCGCTCGTTCGTCCTGATGTTTTCTGACGCGGCGAAGCGAGCTGAAAAAGTCTAGGACGGACTTTTTCAGTAACCTGATAGACATGATCGATCCGGTGAGAACAGGCGATGCGGCCGGAGCGATCGTATTGCGATCGTATCGGGGGGACGACGGATCAGCTCACCCGCACCATGTTCGTGCCGTAGAAAATCTCCGACATCTCGTGCTTCAGCCACTGGCTGACGACCTTGACGTCCGGCAGGTTGAGATCGGACTCGTTGGCGCCGAAGAGATAGTTATCGAGCCGGAAGTCCTTGAGCATCATCTTCGTGTGGAAGATGTTTTCCTGATAGACATTGACGTCAATCGCCTGATATCGGGCGAGCGTGTTCTTGTCCACGAAATTCTGGACCGAGTTGATCTTGTGGTCGATGTAGTGCTTGACTCCCTTCACATCGCGCGTAAAGCCGCGCACGCGGTAGTCAATGATGACGATGTCCGAATCGAAGCTGTGGATGAGGTAGTTCAACGCACGCAGCGGCGAGATTCGCCCACAGGTCGAGACGTCGAGGTCGGCGCGGAACGTCGCGATACCGTTGTCCGGATGCTCTTCGGGATAGGTGTGTACCGTAATGTGGCTCTTGTCGAGGTGTGCGACCACCGAATCTTTTATCGGTAGTTCCAGGTTTGCTTGCACCGCAGATTGCGCCACGCGGCTCCTCGACATCTCGGGCAACGGACCCGGCGCTTCCGGATTGAGCGGTTCCTCCTGAATCGGGAGTTCCGAAATCAGCATGGTCACGCTCGCCCCCTGCGGATCGTAATCCTGGTGCGCGATATTAAGGACATTGGCGCCGATAATCTGCGAAACCTCGGTGAGAATCTGGGTCAGACGCTCGGCGTTGTAAACCTCGTCAATGTACTTGATGTATTCCTTGCGGGCGCTTTCGCTTTGCGCGTAGCAGATATCGTAGATGTTGAAGCTCAGCGTCTTAGTGAGATTGTTGAAGCTCTCGAGTCTGAGCTTCTTGAGCGGCTTGTACAGATCCAATTACGTGGTCCCCCAGTGAGTGTGTCGCTAGCGCTTATTATGGTTCATTCCATCCACGAATCAACATTTTCCGGTGAGGAATTTTACGCCAGGCTGAGCGCGAGTCGCACCGCGTCGTGGTAGTCGCGATCGGCGACGAGCTGCGCGCGATCCGGTGCCGGGCGCCCATGCAAGCGCACGAGCCGCAGGTGCGACACCGGGTCGTCGTGTGCGCCGAGACCGTCGAGCAATTTGGCGGCGCTTGCGGGATCGTTGCAGACGAGCACCATGTCACAGCCGGCGGCGAGCGCCTTCTGCCCCCGCACGACGACATCCCCCGCTCCTTTTGCGCCCTCCATAGACAAATCGTCGCTGAAAATCACGCCCTGGAATCCAAGCTGGCCCCGCAAGACCCGCTTGAGCCAGATGCGGGAAAAGCCCGCCGGCTCCGGATCCACACGCGAATAGACGACATGCGCCGGCATGATCGCCGGCAGACCGTAGTGAACCATGCGCTCGAACGGCACCAGGTCCTCGGCGGCGATATCGGCGAATTCGCGCTCATCCACCGGAAGGCTTGTATGGGAGTCGGCGGCCACAGTCCCGTGGCCCGGAAAATGTTTGCCCACCGCGGCCATGCCGGCGCGGTGCATGCCGCGCATGGCGGCATGGGCCAGCTCAGCCACAATTTCGGGGTTGGCGTGGAACGCCCGATCGCCGATCACTTCGCTCGCACCGCGGTCGAGGTCCAGTACCGGCGCGAAGCTGAAGTCCACGCCCACGGCCCGTAGCTCCGCCCCCAGGAGCCATCCGACATTCTCAGCCAGCCGCAGTCCTCGTTTGGGGTTCTCGTCGTACAACCCCCCCAAGCGCCGCATCGGCGGCAATGCCGTAAACCCCTGACGAAAGCGCTGCACACGCCCTCCTTCGTGGTCTACGCCGACCAGGAGCTGCGGTTCCCGAATGCCGTGTATCTCGGTCACCAGCGCTCGCACCTGTTCCGGCGATTCGTAGTTGCGGGAGAACAGGATCACGCCGCCGACAAGCGGGTGTTGCAGACGTTCGCGTTCCTCGGCAGTAAGCGTCGCGCCTGCCACGTCGAGCATCGCCGGCCCGAGTGACATATCAGTCCCTAATAAACACCGGTGTTCCGGCCGGCACCAAGTCGAACAACCGGATGAGTTCGTCGTTTCGCATCTTGATGCAGCCGCGCGAAGACGGCACGCCTATGGGGTCTTCGTCCGGGCAGCCGTGGATATAAACGTAACGGCGCATGGTGTCCACTTGGCCGAGACGATTCTTGCCGCGCTCTAGGCCGCAGAGCCACAGGATGCGCGTCAGAATCCAGTCGCGGCTGGGATAAAGTGTGCGCACTTGCGGGCTGTAAATTTCACCCGTCGCTCGGCGCGAGACGAGCACGGAGTTTACCGGTAACCCAGCGCCGATTTTGGCGCGGATGTAATGTCGTCCGCGTGGCGTGCATTCACCGCCCTGTATCTCGCCCACGCCGTTGCGCGCCGTGGCCACGCGCGCCTGCATGACGACCTTGCCCGCGCGCTCTTTCACGACCAATGTCTGCGCGGGCACATCCACCTCGATGGTGTAAGGCGATGACATTCTCAGGGCCTCTCGAACAACGCCATGGACTCGACGTGGTTCGTATGCGGGAACATGTCCATCACGCCCGCCGCGCTCAGACGATAACCAAGCTTGTGCACCAGATACGCGCTGTCGCGCGCGAGCGTCGCCGGATAGCACGAAACGTAAACAATTTTTTCGGGCAGCGTATCCCGCAACGACTTGATGGCCTCCGCCGCACCGTTACGCGGTGGATCGAGCAGCAGCTTGTTGAACGTAAACCCATCCCAGGGCGCGACGCCGTCGGACTCGGCGTAAAGATTGGCGACCTGGAATTCGACATTGATTAGTCCATTGGCAGTGCTATTGCGCCGCGCTCCTTCGACAAGCTTGGTA
>JBGPGJ010000214.1:0-4390 GCA_041483795.1 Sulfurifustaceae bacterium | reverse complement strand
AGATCATGGAGGACATCGAGAAGCTCAAGCTCGGTGGCGAGAAGCGCGAGCTCACGGTGTTATTCTCCGATATCCGCGGCTTCACCACGATGGCCGAATCGCTTGCCCCAGAAGACCTCGTGCGCCTGCTCAACACCTATCTCACGCGCATGACCGCACAGGTGTTCAAGCACGATGGGCTGCTCGACAAATTCATGGGCGATGCGATCATGGCCGTCTACGGCGCGCCGATCCATCGTCCCGATCACGCCGCGCTCGCCTGCCACACCGCGCTTGACATGCTGCGCGAGTTGCGGGCGTTACAGGAACAATGGCAACACGAGAAACGGCCGACCTTTAATATCGGCATCGGCATCAACACCGGCAGCATGATCGTCGGTAACATGGGTTCGGAGAACCGCTTCGATTACACCGTGATCGGCGATGCCGTAAACCTCGGTTCGCGTATCGAGCACCTTAACAAGGACTATGGCACGCACATCTTGATGTCCGAGTTTACCTACGCGCAGGTGCGCGATCGATTCAAGGCCGTGCGCGAGGTGGACATCGCCCACGTACGCGGGCGTGAGAAGCCGGTGCGCATCTACGAGCTGATCCCGGATGGCGAGTACAAGAACCTCGATTGGCTGAGCGACTTCGAAACGGCCCGGGAGCATTTCTATGCCGGCCGCGCGGCCAAGGCCAAACCGATATTCGAGCGTCTGGTGAAATCCGTCAATGACTCGGTGAGCCGCTACTACCTGAAGCGAGTTCAAGAGCGCAGACAAAAATAATAAGATATGCGCCGCTTAACACGACTCGCTGACCGTTGAAACACCAACTCGAAAAGCTTTTGCTGGAGGCCGTCGCTACCCTGAAGGCAAGGGGCGACCTCCTGAGCGACGCGGCAACACAGTTTGATGTCGAACGCACGAAAACGAAGGAGCACGGCGACTTCGCCGCCAACATCGCGCTGGTAATGGCCAAGGCCGCGCGCGCTAAACCGCGCGATGTCGCGAGCAAGATTGTCAGCGCGCTGCCCAAATCGGATCTCGTGGCCAAGGTCGAGATCGCCGGCCCGGGCTTTATCAATTTCTTCCTGAGCCCGGCTGCGCTTTACAGCATTGTGCCGGAAATCCTGTCAGCGAAAGAAAACTTTGGCCACGGTAAACTTGGCGCAAACCAACCGGTGCAGGTCGAGTTCGTGTCGGCCAACCCCACGGGCCCGCTACACGTCGGCCACGGTCGCCAGGCGGCGCTGGGCGATGCGCTAGCGTCGTTGCTGGAGGCGCAAGGTTATAAAGTCACGCGCGAGTTCTACTACAACGACGCTGGCGTGCAGATACAGAATCTTGCTCTTTCGGTACAAGCACGCGCCAAGGGCCTGAAACCGGGCGATGCCGGTTGGCCTGATGGGGCGTATAACGGCGAATACATCCAGGACATCGCCAACGACTTCCTTGCCACGAAAACCGTGCGCGCTACCGATGGCGCGCCGGTCGCCGGCGACGTCGACGATCTAGAAGCGACTCGAAAATTCGCCGTCACGTATTTGCGCAATGAACAGGACATAGATCTGCAAAAGTTCGGCGTGAAGTTCGATATCTATTATCTGGAGTCGAGCCTATACAGCGAGGGAAAGGTCGACGCTACAGTCAAAGCGCTCATCGCCAGCGGCAAAACTTTTGAGCAAGACGGCGCCCTGTGGCTGCGCACTACCGAGTACGGCGACGACAAGGACCGCGTGATGCGCAAATCCGACGGCACCTACACCTATTTCGTCCCGGACGTGGCTTATCACGTCACCAAGTGGCAGCGCGGCTTCAAAAAAGTCATCAACGTCCAGGGCACCGATCACCACAGCGCCGTCACGCGCGTGCGCGCTGGCTTGCAGGCGTTAAATATGGGCATACCCAAGGGTTACCCGGACTATGTGCTCCACAGCCTGGTCAAGGTGATGCGTGGCGGACAGGAAGTGAAGATCTCGAAGCGCGCGGGGTCGTACGTAACCGTGCGCGACCTGATCGAGTGGGTCGGCCGCGACGCGGTGCGCTTCTTTTTGGTATTGCGCCGCGCGGACTCGGAATTCACATTCGATATTGACCTGGCGCTGGCGCAGAGCGAAGAGAACCCTGTGTACTACGTGCAGTACGCTCACGCACGGGTGTGCAGCGTGTTCCGGCAGCTCAAGGAGAAGGGCTTTTTGCATAATCTCGCGACCGGCAATAAGAACCTCGCGCTTCTAGCGGAAGAACACGAACAAGCGCTGATGAATCGGCTCGCGCGCTATCCGGAAGTCATCGAATCGGCGGCGACAACCTTCGAGCCGCATCAGGTCGCGCACTATCTGCGCGAATTGGCCTACGACTTCCACACTTATTACAACACCCACATGTTTCTCGTGGACGACGCCAACCTGCGCGATGCGCGCCTAAACCTGGTGGTCGCCACGCGTCAGGTCATCGCCAACGGTCTCCAGCTATTGGGTGTCTCGGCGCCGGAGAGCATGTAAGCTAACCCCATGGCACAGGTAAAAAAGAAATCCTCTGGCGGTGGCAAAAAGAAAAACCGTGGTTGGTTGCTGCTGCTGATCGGCCTGGGTATTGGCCTCGCCGCCGCCTATCTCGGCCAGCTCGTGATGGAGCACAACTTCCATCGAACGGTCGCAAGCTGGTTCAAGCGCGACAAACCGGTGGAAACCGGAAAGACCACAAAGGCGGAAAAACCAAAGTCCAAGTTCGACTTCTACACCATCCTGCCCGAAACCGAGACCGTTGTGCCGGATCGCGACTCGAAGAGACCCCCAAAGACTACCGCCACTAAAGCGGAGAAACCGGAAGAGGGTATCGCTTACATCCTCCAGGCCGGCTCGTTCAAGAAACTCGAAGAGGCCGATCAACGCAAGGCCGAACTCGCCTTGCAAGGACTAGAGGCTTACATCCAGAAGGTCAGCATCGAAGGCAAGGGCGAATACCACCGGGTACTCCTCGGGCCGTACGACAAACTCGACGACCTCGACGCCACGACCCAGCAGCTTAATAAGATGGGCATCAAGACCCTGCGCCTGAAAGGAAAGAAGGGCGCGGGCTAACACGTAGGGCGCAATAGCGAAGCGTATTGCGCCGAATATTACGGCCTCTCACCCCCTTCGAGACTGGCCACACCCTCCCGCCGAATCGTTCGGATACTCGTTTTCGACAGCGTAAACGAAGGTTTTTCTCCTGAGCGCCTCGCTAGTTCGTACAACAATCCGTAGTTGTGCGTTTCGATCCGGAATGGAACTTGCTTGATATACCCGGTAGGTACCGAGGGATTGGCACGCCGGCACGCGGCTTGGAAAACGTCTGGCAACGATCCTGACGGACGAGTAACGCACTCGAGGTGAGCAATGGTAAGAAAGTTTGATTCCGTTGGCGCTTTAAAAAGACCGGACGCGCGGCACAGCCCGCGGCGCCGGGTACCGCTCGAGGCGCAGATCGCTATCGGATCGACCCAGGCATTTTCAGGACAAGTACAGAATATCAGCGCCAGCGGAGTTTTTTTGCAGCGCAATAATGTCGCACTAGATATCGGCGCCGCGGTGGAATTCGTGTTGCACTATCAAGGTATGGTTCGACCATTGGAGCTACGGATACCTGCCACGGTCGTACGACTTGAGCGCGACGGTGTGGCGCTGCGGTTCGGGCGTTATAACAGCGTCGTGTATACCGACTTGATCGAAGTGATTTATAACAATGACCGCGTTGCTTAAGGTACGTTAAGCATTGAGGGGCTAGAAAAGACTGCCGACCCTTTTATCCCCTTTATCTCGACGGTTGTTTTCCCAATCGACACCTCCTGCGGTATTGTCTACCTTCAAAGGTGTCCGGAGAATCAGGGGTAGCTCAGTTCGACCTCCACTTGTGACTATGACCAGCGAGATTTATCAGTCCTTCTATTAGTAGCTCAGAGGACCTATATGCCTCGAAAACCACCATATTCCACCGTTCCTCATCCCACGCTAACGGGGTGATCGTGTCTTTCACGAATATTGCATCGTTAAATAGTTCTTGACCCCGGAAAAACAGTTTTTGGCCATTCGTCACCGATAATTGCTCCGAGTTAGTGCCAGATTTTTTTGTGCAACAACGTAAAAAGCACATTAAAAAAAATCGCGCACGTTCACCACCTCGGACTATCAATCCTCTAAGTATGTATACCCCTCTAACCCGGCCGCGAGTTCGGTGAGATAAGTATCGCGGGCCTTGGCGTCGAGCCACGTGGCAGCGCTGACCTTTTGGCGATAGGCGGTCAGCAAATCTTCGGAGTCGAAGTGGACGAAGCGCAGCACGGAGTCCACGGTGTCGCCGCGGCGCGGGGCGGTGAGTTTGTGGTTACCATCGGGCAGGAGCTCGACGTGTACCGAGTCGGT
>JBGPGJ010000213.1:0-4407 GCA_041483795.1 Sulfurifustaceae bacterium | reverse complement strand
TATTTTGCGGAATATAACCAATTGACCCGCTACTATCCGCGCACCGTCAATACCGGCCTGCAAGGTGCCGGAACAACCACCCCGACGGTCGTGCTCTTGGGTGCCCCTGGGACAGGAACGGACCTGGACCTCAAGACCAAACGCGAGGGTACCAGCGTCGGCCTGGAAAAATGGTTTACGCGTTTCCTCCAAGTCGAGGCCAGCTTCAAGAACGAAGACAAGGATGGCGCACGCTTGTGGGGGAGAGGTTTCACCTGCCCCTCGGGCGCAGCGCCTGCGCCTGCATGCACCGCTATGGGCGCCGGCGTCAACGCGTGGGCGCTGCTGATGCTACCCGAGCCGATTAACTCCAACACCAAACAGTTCGAAGCCAAACTGAATTTTTCTGGCGAAAAATTGGCGCTGACTGGCGGGTATTACGGTTCGTTCTATAGGAACGCATACGGCGCCTTAACGCCCACTGTGCCCGATACGTTAAATGATCCGCTCGGGACACCCACAACACTTAACGCCGGTCTTCGAGGCATCCTGGGGTTGCCCATGGCGTTGCCGCCTGACAATCAGGCGCACCAGTTTTATCTCTTTGGCAACTATGCGTTCACGCCGGCGACCCGCGGAACCTTCAAGGTCGCTTACACCCACGCCACGCAAAAAGACGACTTCGCCGGCAACGGATTCACGGGCCCTTCCGGCGTCAGCAACTACGGTGGAGTCGTGGATACTACCCTGGCCCAGCTCGGCTTGACTGCGCGTCCGATTCCGAAACTCTCGGTCAACGCCAATCTGCGTTACGAGGACAGAGAGGACAAGTCGCCGCTGCAAGCGTACAACTTAGAGGGGGCGAACCCGTTTACCAATGGCACTTATTCGTTGAAGAGAACCAATGCCAAACTGGAAGGGAGTTATCGGCTGCCAGCCAATCTTCGGGGGACCCTGGGTGTCGATTACGAGGCGATGAATCGCGGCCAGTATGAAAGCCCGGAGTGTATTAATGTGGACCCGTCAACTTGTCTTGGAGACAGTGTCGCGGGAATTTCGGGGGTGCGTGCGAAAACCTGGGAGACGGGCTACCGTGCGGAGCTGCGGCGTACCATGACCGAGACGTTCAGTGGGGCAATCAGCTATGCGCAGAGCACGCGCAACGGATCGAACTGGTTGAAACCCAACGCGCTCCCCGCCACGGGTACCACGGAACAAACGGATGGCCAAATCTATAGCCGCACCGCCATCTTCCCGTCTATTTTCATGGATCGCGATCGCAGGAAGTTGAGACTGTCGACCGACTGGTCCGCGACAGAACGGTTGTCGCTGCAGTTTTTTGTGGAAGACGCGAAAGATGAATATAGTGCCCCGACCTCCAAAGGTTTTCGAGATTCCAGCAACCTCCTCTACAGTGTCGACGCGGCCTTGACCCTTTCCGAGGCGTGGAAGATGACCGGCTATTGGTCCTTGGGCGACCAGACCCTCCACGTAGACCACTCCACCTGGTACATGGCCGACATACGAAACCTCAACACAAGCCTCGGCATTGGTGTGATCGGTAAGGCGTCCCCGCGAATCGAGGTGGGTGGGGATTTGTCGTATATCAGCGACGGCACTATCTACGACCAAGGGTTGGACTCCGCAGCCTCGGCAACCAACATAGCATTTTTGGCCCAGTCGGGAGGTCTGCCGGATGTCACGTTCCGCCAGCTCAGGTTGAAACTCTTCGGCAAGTATGCGCTGGAGAAAAACTCTGCCATTCGTGTCGATCTTGTGTACCAACGCTCGCAGCTGAACGAATGGACCTGGGGCTCCAACGGGGTGCCCTTTGTCTATTCCGATAACACGACCGTTACGATCGATCCGGATCAGCGCGTGGCTTTCATCGGGGCAACCTATATTTACAAGTGGCAGTAATTTCAGAGGAAGCCTGTGCGCGAGCACTGGCTCAGAGAGGATGGAAAAATGATTCGTGCGAAGGTCGCAACTGTTCCGGCTTCGAGGGTATGGACCGCCAAATGCAAATGCTGCGAGCTCTAGACAACCACATCACGGTGAAAACGGAAGGCAAGATCCGCATCGATTGTCACAAGGAAATCGCCCACCTCTCGCCGTAGCGGTGCTCGGAGGATTAAAGGGATTTTCGAAATATGGACGGATCGTCGAACTTTTCTTCGCCCGACGACGAGGGGTTGTCGCTGGGCCCGAGGACCACCAATTTTTCGTAAATTAACTCAGCGCAATCCGAATCGCGAGCGGTTAGCACGTCTCCATAAAAAACAGGTCATTCGATATTGTCGTCGGTCGCGACGGCTGAACATATTCTCGATTACTGTCTCGGGGATCGAGCTTCCACACCGGGTTTGAAGCACACGAATTCTTTGCATATCTTTCCGTCAACTAGCCTTAATGCGGATGGTTGACAGAGAACGGCCGATATCCTAGTGTCGCCGCGAATCGTTGCCGAGAAGATATCGTGATGACCCCCGCCTTTGTTGAATCGCTGCTTTCCCTGCCGTTCGCCGATCTGATCTATCAGGCGCAAACAATACATCGCCGTTACTTCGACCCGAACGTGGTTCAGCTCTCGACGCTGCTCTCGATCAAGACCGGCGGTTGCTCCGAGGACTGCGGCTACTGTTCGCAGTCGGCGCGTTTTCATACAAACGTTGAAGACGGTGCGCTGATGAGCGTGGATGAGGTCGTGGCCGCGGCCAAGGCGGCGCGCGCCAAGGGCGCATCGCGTTTCTGCATGGGCGCGGCCTGGCGCGGGCCGAAGGACCGCGACCTCGCGCAAGTGGCGCAGATGATTCGCGAGGTGAAGGCGCTCGGATTGGAAACCTGCGCCACATTGGGGTTGCTGCGCGACGGCCAGGCCGAGCAGCTCGCGGCGGCCGGGCTCGACTACTACAACCACAACCTCGACACCTCGTCCGACCACTACGACAACGTTATTCACACGCATTCTTACGATCAGCGCTTGGCGACGCTGGCCAAAGTACGCAGCGCTGGCATGAAGGTGTGCTGCGGTGGCATCATGGGGATGGGCGAGACGCGCGTCCAGCGTGCGCGTTTCATTTCCGAGCTTGCGGCGCTCGACCCACCGCCGGAGAGCGTGCCGATAAATCTGCTGGTGCGTGTTCCAGGTACCCCGCTGGCGGCGGAACAGGCTCTCGATCCTATTGAGTTCGTGCGCACCGTCGCGGTCGCGCGCATTTGTCTGCCCACCTCTTATGTGCGTCTTTCGGCGGGCCGTGCCCAAATGCCGGATCACCTGCAGGCGCTGTGCTTCCTCGCCGGCGCCAACTCGATCTTTTACGGCGAGAGACTGCTTACCACGCCTAATCCTTCGGCCGACGGCGACCGCGCTCTGTTCGACAAGCTCGGATTGCGGCCGCTGGCGTTGGTGCCCGCAGCCGCCGCGCAGCGCCGATCCGCCATTTGAATTCCGATCCTTCCCAGGGGGCGCAAAAACAAGGGCCGGCAATGCCGGCCCTCAACTCTTAACTTTGTATCTTTTCCGTCGTATCTCGGTTTTACAGTTTTACAACAGTGGCACGATCAACAGCGCCACGATGTTAATAATTTTGATAAGCGGGTTGATCGCCGGACCCGCGGTGTCCTTGTAGGGGTCGCCCACGGTGTCGCCGGTCACGGCCGCCTTATGGGCGTCCGAGCCCTTGCCGCCATAGTGGCCTTCTTCGATATATTTCTTGGCGTTGTCCCAGGCGCCGCCGCCGGTGGTCATGGAGATCGCCACGAAAATGCCGGTCACAA
Organism: Sulfurifustaceae bacterium; assembly: GCA_041483795.1. Taxonomy (GTDB): domain Bacteria; phylum Pseudomonadota; class Gammaproteobacteria; order Acidiferrobacterales; family Sulfurifustaceae; genus JAHFQD01. The sequence goes on along the minus strand of JBGPGJ010000213.1, from coordinate 648 downwards.
TCGAGCCGACCAGCACGCCGCCCAGGGCGCGCGTACCCGCGCCCGGGCCCATGAGCCAGTTGAGTGCCAGCACGACCGCAATCGGTATCAGTACCGGTAGCAGCGAGGGCAGGATCATTTCCTTGATCGCGGCTTTGGTCAGCATGTCCACGGCCCTGGAGTAGTCGGGTTTAGCCGTGCCCTTCATGATGCCCTTGATGGTCTTGAACTGGCGACGCACTTCAACGACCACGGCACCGGCGGCGCGACCGACCGCTTCCATTGCAAGCGCACCGAAGAGAAACGGCACCAGACCGCCAATGAAGAGACCGATGATCACGGCCGGATCGGAGAGCGAGAACTCCACCAGTTTGCCCTGGTGCTTCAGTTCGTTGGTGTAGTCAGCGAACAGCACCAGCGCCGCCAGTCCCGCCGAACCGATGGCATAGCCCTTGGTCACCGCCTTGGTTGTATTGCCAACCGCATCGAGCGGATCGGTGACGTCGCGTACTTTTTGCGGCAGCTTGGCCATCTCGGCGATGCCGCCGGCGTTGTCCGTGATCGGACCGTAGGCGTCGAGCGCGACGATAATACCGGTCATGGATAGCATGGCCGTGGCCGCGATGGCGATGCCGTAAATCCCGGCGAGATTATGCGCCCCCCAGATGG